>JAPKZC010000032.1 GCA_026394025.1 Candidatus Solibacter sp. | reverse complement strand
TCGAGAACGCCGGTGTGGACGGCCAGGCAATCGAGGCCATCGCGCTCGATACCACCGGCTCTAGCGTGATCCCGGTTGACGCTCAGCTACAGCCCATCGACGATTACTACCTCTGGTGCGACCACCGCGCCTGGCGGGAGGCCGGCGAAATCACCGCCGCCGCGCACGCCGCCAATCTGGAAGCCATCGACTGGTGCGGCGGCATCTACTCCAGCGAATGGGGCTTCGCCAAACTGCTCCACTGGCTGCGCAATAATCCCGATACGCGCGCGCGCTTCGCTTCCGCCCTGGAGCATTGCGACATGGTGGCCGCCGTCCTCTGCGGCATCACGGACCCCGCCCTGGTATCGCGCAGCATCTGCGCCATGGGCCACAAGTGGATGTGGAACGCTCGGCTCGGCGGACTGCCTCCGGAAGACTTCCTGACCGCGCTCGACCCCACGCTCGCCGGTGTCCGCGCCCAACTTGGCGGGCGCTACGCCACCAGCAACCAGATCGCCGGACACCTCAGCGAGGAGTGGGCCGCGCGGCTGGGTCTGCGCGCCGGAATCCCCATCCCAACCGGCGCCTTTGACGCCCACTGGGACGCCATCGGCGCCGGCGTCCGCATCGGCGACGTAGTCAATGTAGTGGGTACTTCCACCTGCATCATGGCGATCAGCGATAAGCCCAGTCTGATTCCCGGCGTTTGCGGCGTGGTCCCTGGCTCCATCCATCCCGGCTACACCGGCATCGAAGCCGGACTCTCCGCCACTGGTGACATTTTCGAAGCTATCGCGCGCCGCGCGGCCACTTCGGTCGCCGAGCTATCCAAGGGCCTGGAGAACTACCGCGCTGGCGAAACCGGTTTGCTCCGCCTCACCTGGGACAATGGCGACCGTACCGTCCTGGTGAATCCCGAACTCAGCGGCATCACCCTAGGCTGGCGCCTCACTACTACCGCGCAGGACGAACTGTTCGCCGCCATCGAAGGCACCGCCTTCCATACGCGCATCATCCTGGAGCGCATGGAAGAGCACGGCGTGCCCGTGCGGCGAATCATCAACGGCGGCGGCATTCCGCAGAAGAATGCGGTGCTCAACCAAGTGTACGCCAACGTGATGGGCAAGCCCATCCTGGTGCCCAATGGCGATGTCACCAGCCTCGGCTCGGCCATCTTCGCGTTCATGGCCGCGGGCGCGTTCCCCACCATTGAAGCAGCCCAGGACCAACTGTGCCCGGGCTTCCTGACCATCCAACCCGAGCCCGTGCAGGCGGCCACCAGCCAGGAGTTGTTCGCGCTCTACCGCAAACTTTACTTTGCGTTCGGCGAGCGCACTTCGCCCGGCGTCGAGACTGGCGACGTGCTGCCCGAATTGCGACGCATCGCCGCCCAGGCGCGAGGAGGAAGATAGTTGCTGGAAGAACTGCGCGCTGAAGTGCTGGAAGCCAATCTCGACCTGGTTCGTCGCGGCCTGGTGATGTTCACCTTCGGCAACGCCAGCGCGGTATCCCGCGAGCACGGTCTGTGCGTCATCAAGCCCAGCGGCGTGGCCTACGAGAAAATGACGCCCGCCGACATGGTGATCACAGATCTCCAGGGCAACCCGGTGGAAGGCTCGCTGCGTCCGTCCTCGGATCTCGCCACGCATGTGGCGCTCTACCGCGCGTTCCCCGAAATCGGCGGCGTCGTGCACACACACTCGCGCCACGCCACCGCCTGGGCGCAGGCCAATCGCGAGATCCCCTGCTTCGGCACCACGCATGCCGACTACTTCCACGGCGAGATCCCGGTCACCGCGCAACTCTCGCGCGAAGAAATTGAGACCGGATACGAGGCCAACACCGGCGCCGCGATTGTCGCGCGCATGAAAGGCATCGACCCTCTCGGCTGCCCCGCCTGCCTGGTCTCGGGCCACGCCCCTTTCTATTGGGGAAAGACGGTGACCGAAGCTGCGCAGATGGCCGCTGTCGTGGAGGAGATTGCCGCCATGGCCTGGCAGACCGTCACCATCAACCCGGCAGCCAGGCCGATCTCCGAAGCGCTCCGCGACAAACACCACTTCCGCAAGCACGGCCCCACCGCCTACTACGGTCAGAAGTAGGGGGCAGCCCTAGC
>JAPKZC010000705.1 GCA_026394025.1 Candidatus Solibacter sp. | reverse complement strand
TTGTACAACTCCACCTCGCCCGGCACCGCCGGACGCGGTCCCACCAGCGACATGTCCCCGCGCAGCACGTTCCACAACTGCGGCCACTCGTCGATCGAAAACTTCCGCAGGTACCGGCCGATCCCGGTCAATCGTGGATCGTCCGGAATCTTGAACACTGTCTCCCGAACGTTCAGATGTTCCAGGTCCTTCTTCAGTTCCTCGGCGTTTTCCACCATCGACCGGAATTTGTAGAACAGGAAGAGCCGCCCGTTCAACCCGCATCGCACCTGCCGGAAAATCGCCGGCCCCGGCGACGTCAGCCGGATCAGAATCACAATTAGCATCATCACTGGTGCCAGCACCACCAAACCAGCCACCGCGATCGCGACATCCGTGACGCGCTTCAACAACAGTCTGATTTCATCGTACGGCGCCGCCGAGAACGTCAGCAACGGCGTCTCTCCGAACCGGTCCAGCGATACCGTGCTGTTGACATGCGGGAAAAAGTCCACCGCCACGCGCGTCCGCACGCCCTCTTCATCGCACATCAGGAAAACTTCTTCCAGTTCCGCCAGTTTCTCGCTGCCCACCGCAAAAATCACTTCGTCCACCACGTGCTGCCGCAATATCGAAGGCAGATCGCCGATCGGCAGTACCTTGTAGGGCACGCGCAACCGGACCTCCGCCGGACCATCGGCGCTCTCGCTCAAAAAACCGCGCAGCCGGATTCCGTACTCGCTCGATTGCTCCAACCCCCGCGCCATGCGCACCGCGCGTTCCCCGGTACCCACCACCATCACGTAGTGCGGCGCCGCAAACTCACGCCGGATCACTCCCACCATGCGTCCCGCCGTTAGCCGGAACATGAGCAACAGCACCCACGCATATACCGAAAAGAGCACCAGAAAAAAGCGGCTCAGATCCAACCGGCAAACGTATTCGAAGACAATCAGGCACACTGCCCCATACCCGCACTGCCGCGCCGCATCGCGCAGAATCACCCGCGGATTCCCGACGTCCAGTTTTTCGTAGATTTGCAGCCAAAGACCGATCGCGACCCACGCCGCCAACGCGAAGGCGAGCACCAGTGCCTTGCGCTCTACCGTCATATAGAACGCGCGCTCCAGATGCAGCAAAGCGCGCGTCTGGTAAGCCGCCTCAAACGCCAGAGCAGCTAACAAGACGTCGGATAGTCCAAACAAAACACGGGCTTTACGATGTCTACCAAACATCCGGATTCAGCATATCACGCGGCGCCTGGTCCAGAACCAACTCCGCTCCAACCCAGGGCGATCCGGGCCAGCCCATTATTCGCTGCCGGGCACGCCGTCAAGCGAAGGCCACGGCAGCGGCCCCGCAAACAACTCCGGGCCCCTGTGTTCGAGCAGCGCGGCGAGTTCCGGACAGCTTTCGCGGTATCCGTGGTGCCGGCGGAACACGTTGCGGGCCTCCCGTTTACTCGCCGGCTCCAGCGTCACGCCATAAGGATCCCGCTCATAGAGAAGGGTGCGCGCTTTCTCAAACGGCAGGTTCTCTCGCAGCGTCGGCGGATCATTGACGCCTTCATAGCGAAAACCCGTTTCGGGAAACCGGAGGGCGCGCCGGTGGAGATCGAAGCGCGCGCCTTTGAATTCCCAGCCTATTGCCACGATGCTGGTGGGGTAGCTGGCGGTGACTTCTCGA
>JAPKZC010000699.1 GCA_026394025.1 Candidatus Solibacter sp. | reverse complement strand
GCGCCAGTACCGCCACCCTTATGTAATTCCCGAGAAGGTCTAAGGACTAAGAACGCGACGCGCCAGCGATTTCAGCAAAGGCAAGCGGGGAAGGATCACCAAGCCGGCGCCCGAACCGGCGGGCAAGGTCAAGATCACGATACGGCTCGATGCGGGCATCGTCGATCACTTCATGGCGCGGGCCGATGAGTCCGGCGGCGCGGTCGGCTACCAGACCCTCATCAACGAGGCGTTGCGCCGGTCGCTAGAGGCTCCAGCACTGGAGGCCATCGTTAGGCGTGTGATCCGCGAGGAGTTGAAGGGGAAACCGATGCGGCCTAGCGGGAGTTTACTGCGAAGGGCGGGAACAAAGGTATAAGTAGTTGTTTTCGGAACGGATTGCGAGCTAGCCTCGATTTCCACGCGTGATTTGGCGGGTCGAGGCTGCTGGAATCCCCTGGTCAGGACCGCGCTACTGGCTCTTTCGGCGTCGCGCTGTGTTATCCGCATCAAGTTCTGAAACGTTTTTTGCGTGTTTTTTTGTCCAAACACGCGCCGCCGCTCGTTTTCGACTTACGGCGCGTGAGAAGCCTGTGAAAACGTTGTAATCTGCCATTCAATGCATAAAACAGATTGACGTTCTTGTGTTTTAGTGGCACTGTATGATCATGGCTTCCAGTTCTGATGAGACTCTAACGGAATCCCAGGCCGCTGCCTTCTTCCTCTCCCCCCAAGGACGGCTGCATCGCCAGTACGAAGCCCTCCGCGCCTATTTCGTCGAACAACTTCCTTCCGCCGCAACTGCGCGACGCTTCCGCTATTCCCCCGGCGCCTTCCGCGTCCTCTGCCACCAGTTCCGCCACGACCCCGAGAAACGCTCGGCCTTCTTCCGTCCTCGCCCCCGCGCGCACTCCGCCCCGGCCCGCGATCCGGTCCGCGAACTGGTGGTGGCTTTGCGCAAGCGAAACCTCTCGGTCTACGACATCCAGCGCGAACTGGCCGCGGGCGATCACCGCATCAGCATCAATGCCCTCACCGTGCTGTTGCGCGAGGAGGGCTTCGCCCGGCTGCCTCGCCGTCGCGAGGAGGAACGCCCCGCCGCCCTCAAGGCCGACAGCGCCGAGGTCGCCGATGTACGCCGCCTGGATCTGTCGCCGCGCTCGTTTCGCACCACCCTGGCCGGCCTGTTCCTGTTCGTACCCTTGCTGGAGGGTATCGACCTCGGCCGGGTTGTTGAAGCGGGCCGCTTGCCCGGCTCCCGGATGATCCCCGCCGAACCAGCGGTGCGCAGCCTGCTGGCACTCAAACTGTTGGGCGCCGAGCGTAAGAGCCACGTGATGGACCTGGTCTTCGACCCGGCCATCGCCCTGTTTGCCGGCCTCAATGTGGTGCCCAAGCGCAGCTACCTGGCGGCCTACAGTTCGCGGGTGGACCACCGCGCCAACGTGCGGCTGATGGACGCCTGGTTCGAGCAACTCGAGCAGGTCGGCTTGCCGCATGGCAACTCGCTGGATCTGGACTTTCACACGGTGCCGGCCAACACCGCCACCGAGCCGCTGGAGAAGCACTACGTTTCCAGCCGTAGCCGGCGCCAGCAGGGCATTCTGGTCTTTCTGGCCCGCGATGCCGAACAGCGCCTGTTCCGCTATGGCAACGCCGGCGTTCCCAAAGCCCAACAGTCCGATGAGATTCTGCGCTTCATCGAGTTCTGGGAACGCCACACCGGAACCCGGCCGGCGGAACTGATCTTCGATTCCCAGCTCACCACCCATGAGAATCTTTCGAAGTTGAACCAGCAGAGCATTGGCTTCATTACCCTGCGCCGCCGCTCGCGGAAGATGTTGGCCGAGATCTATAGCCGCCCGGCCTCCGCCTGGCAGCGGATTACGTTGGATTCGCTGACCCGTACCTTCCGCACGCCGCGCGTCTTGGACGAGCATGTCGCGCTACAGGGCTATGACGGACTGCTGCGACAGTTGACCGTGATCGAACTGGGACACGAAGAGCCCACCGTGCTGCTGACCAACCATCTCAAACTCGCTCCGGCGACCCTGGTGACGCGCTACGCGCAGCGGATGCTGATCGAGAACAACATCTCCGAGTCGATCCAGTTCTTCCACCTGGATGCCCTGTCCTCGATGGTCGGCCTGAAGGTGGACTTCGACCTGCAACTCACACTGATGGCCGGATCCCTATACCGGCTGATGGCCCGCCGGGTCGGCAGAGAGTATGAGCGGGCGCAGCCCAAGACCATCTTCCGCAACCTGCTCGACGTTTCCGCCAAGGTAGAGGTCCAAACCGAGCGCGTCGTCGTGACCTTCGACAAGCGCGCCCACAACCCCTTCTTGGTTGCATCCGGCCTGGCAGACAAACCCGCTTCCATGCCATGGTTCGGCAACAAGCAACTCCTGCTTCGCTTCGCCTGACCCGAGCTTCGCCGGTTTTCAGGCACAATGTTAGCCCAGGGTAGTACCGTGGAAATCGAGGCTAGTGCTGGTGTCAATCGATACCCTGGAAGCACGGCTGCTGACCAGGCCGGTCGCTGGCTCAGCGGGGGATTGCTGTCCCGTGATCTCACCGGATGGCCGAAAGTTGGTCTTCCGAAGGAGTGCCAAGGGACGAATTTGGAACCTGTTTGTTCTGTCGCTCGGTCCTGGCTACCAGCCCGCTGGGGAACCCAGGCAACTCACACAGGA
Source organism: Candidatus Solibacter sp. (assembly GCA_026394025.1). GTDB lineage: Bacteria > Acidobacteriota > Terriglobia > Bryobacterales > Bryobacteraceae > Solibacter. The sequence goes on along the minus strand of JAPKZC010000699.1, from coordinate 157 downwards.
GGCGGCTGTTGCCCGGAATCCCATGTGGACCGGCGATGGCCGGGAAGTGCTGTACCTCACCAACCGCGACGGGGTGCAATCGCTGATGCGGATTCCCTTCGACGGTTCCCGCCCCGCCTCACCGGTGGGACTCACGGGCCCACTCGGGCTTGAGTGG
>JAPKZC010000105.1 GCA_026394025.1 Candidatus Solibacter sp. | reverse complement strand
ACGACCGTCTCGAAGACATATGGACCCTTCTCCCAGGCCGGGACCAGCGAGATGATTTCCCGGTCTGAAAATAGCATATACCCATTCGATGTGCGGTGGCGGCGCTGTCGATGCCGGGCCGCGTCCTAAGAGATTTCTGCGAGGAGCCGGGGAATTGACCTATACTCATTCCATCGGGGTGGAGTCAACGAAAGGAGAGAAGGGCCAATGGAAGAGCAGTTGAAGCAAACCAGCCGCCGGGGTTTTCTGGGCGGTATGACGGCACTAACCGCGGCATCGTACAACCGCGTGCTCGGGGCTAACGATCGCGTTGGCGTCGGTTTCATAGGCTTCGGGCTGATCGGCAAGCAACACGTCTACAATTTCAAGACGTCGTTCAAGGACGTGGACAGAGTCGCGATGTGCGATGTCTACAAACCGCGGGTCGCGGAAGGTCTGGCATACATGGAAAGCCCGAATGCCAAAGGATACACTGACTTCCGCAAGATGTACGAAGACAAGAACGTGGATGCCGTGGTAGTCGCCACCCCCGACCACTGGCATGCCCTGCTCACCATCATGGCCTGCGCGGCAGGCAAGGACGTCTACGTCGAGAAGCCCCTCACGGTTTTCATCGATGAAGGCAAGTGGATGTTGCAGGCCATGAACAAGTACAAGCGAGTGGTGGTGGTGGGGACGCAGCGGAATCACAACCCCGGCCACCAGACCGCCAAGAAGATTGTCGAGAGCGGCGTGCTGGGCAAGCTCCAGATGGTGAAGTTGGGAGCCGGAGGGCGCAACGTCTATCCGGGTTTCGGGAAGACGCCGGTGACGAATCCACCCGACGATTTCGACTACGATCTCTGGCTCGGGCCGGCGCCCAAGAGGCCCTACCAGGGGCATCGTGGACTCTACCACTTCCGCTGGTTCTGGGATTACTCAGGCGGCCAGCTGACGAACCTGGGCGCCCACAGCGTGGCTGCATTTTTGCTGGTCACCGGGGCGAAGGGCCCGACCAGGGCCGTGTCGTTCGGCGGGCGGTTCACCCTGGAAGACGACGGCGAAACGCCAGACTTGCAGGAGTGCATCTACAATTTCCCGAATTTCATGATGACGATGGGGGTCCGCGAAGCCAACGGTTACCGCGACTCCACCGGGTCCGTGATCATGGGCAGCAAAGGAAACCTGATGTTAGGTTCCAACCAGGTTACTTCCGAAATGCACGGCGACCCGGTCAACATGATTCCCCGATTCGTGGGGCATCCGGTTGGCGGTCCGGTGTATAACGCCACGCAGTCCGTGCCATGGATTGAGGCGCAGGCCGGAACGGGAAGAGGAGCGGGCGGCGGCGGTCGCGGCCAGGCTGAAGGCGCCCCCGGCGCGGGTCGTGGAGCGGGCGGCGGGGCGGGCGGTGAATCGCTGGAAAACCAGATGTTCAACGCCAACAAACGCGATTGGATCGATTGCATCAAGAGCCGCAACCAGCCGTTCTGCAACCTCGAGATGGGTCATCGAACGGCGGTCATCTGCACCCTCGGCAACATGTCGCTTCGACTCGGCGGGCGCGCCATTCAGTGGGATCCGGACAAGGAAGTAGTGGTCGGCGACAAGGAAGCCGCCGCGATGTGCACCAAACAATACCGCGCCCCTTGGGACGGCGTTCTCAAGAGCATTCTCAAGGCGTAGTGCCGTATCGATTCTATTGGCCGGGGCCGGAGCAGTGGCTCAGTGCTGAATCGGAATCACGACCGGACCCGGCGGCGAAGAATCGATACTCGCCGGCGACGTGACCCCGTTAATGGAAATCGAGATGGGGTACAAGCCTGGCGGCAGCGCGGCAAAACTCTGCGGCACCGTGAAGTTGATTTGAAATTCTCCCACCGCCACCAACGCGGCAGCGCTCGCCGGAATCGTAACAGTGCCGATGGTCACCGTGACGCCGCTCAATAACGTCGTCGAGACGGTTGTGCCGGCGGGCGATGGAACCAGGCCGGTGGCGAAGAGTTGCACCGTATCACCGGGGACGGCGTTGCGGAACGCCGGGCCATTCGACGGGTCGGCGGCGAACTTGCCGTCCAGGAATATTGCGGCCGCGTAGTTGGTTCCGTTCACGGTCACCGGGAAAATGCCAGGCGAGTTGGTGGCGGCCGCGGCGCTGACGGAATTGCTGGTTTGGCCACTGCTGATTACTTGGACGGTGGCCGTGCCTGCGATTCCCGCCGGTACCTGGAAACTTATCTGCGTGGGGCTGATGTAATACACGGCCGCGAGCTGGTTGTTGACCTTCACTTGGACGCCGCTCAGGTTGGTGGGCAAGTTACTTCCGAGGCCGGTGAAATCGGATGCCGCCCAGATGCGCGTGGTGGTGCTGAGGTTCGTGCCTTTCACCTGCGCCCAGGATCCCGGCACCAGCCCTCCGGCAACATAGGTCGCGCCATTAGCCAGAGTGCCGGATTGCAGCGTCGGCAGGACGGTTGGTGCGATCTTGGCGACAAAGCCGTGGTAGCAGCAGGTGCTGGCGCTGGCGGTTGTCTGGAACGCGCCGGGAGTGGTGATGAGGCCCGGGCCGAGGGTATTGCCGGCGAGAAAGATGTCGCCGGCGGAACCGACCGCAAGCCCGGCCGGATATGAGGTTTGCAGCCCGCCGGAACCGATGCGCGAGGCGAACAGCAGGTTGGCGCCTGCGGAATCGAGTTCGGCGACCACTAACTGCATGGATCCGCCGCTTACCGGCGGTTCCACGGGATTGAACAGCGGGAAAGCCGGTCCGGCTTGCCCCAGGAAATAGATGTTCCCCTTGCCATCCAACTGGATGGGGCCGGTGAAGAATAGCGCGTCGCTGCTATCGCTCTTGCTGCCACCCACATAGGTGGACCATAGGATGGCGGTGCCGAAAGGATTCAGCTTGGTCACGTGGGCCGCCGCGCAGGTCCCGCCGCCCGGCCCGCAGACGGTTCCATAAGCGCCGCTGGTCACCGGGAAATCCTTGGAGTTGGTGTATCCCACGACATAGGCGTTGCTCGCGCTGTCGATGGCGATTCCGCTGATGTAGTCGCTAAAACCCTCCGTGCGCCCACCAAGGTAGGTGGCGTAGGCCAGCGTGACTCCACCGGCGGAAGTGACCGGCGTGAACTTGGCGATGAAGCCGCGGTGAGCCGGCACATAGACTCCCTTAGCGTCCAGAGGAGCGCCGGTGGGCTGAACGACGCCGGCGGTGGTGGGCAGTTTGCCGGCCTTGGTTTCGCCGACCAGGTAGAAGTAGCCGCTGGCGTCCACCGCGACGCCGGTGGCCCAGGCATCGCCGCAACCGTCGGCGCAGCTAAGACCATTCAAGTCGCCGAACAGAGTGGAATATAGCAACTGGGAGCCGGTGGAGTTGAACGCCGCTACGAAAGCGTACTGGGGCGAACGTCCGCCCGTTTTGTCGCCGCCGATCACCGCGCCTGAGGTAGTGGGAAAGCAGGCTTGGAACGTATAGCCTGTGGAGCAGTACGCCGTCTCATTGCCGGCAATGTAGGCGCGTCCGGCGCTATCCACGGCAATGGCGGTTGCATACTCCCAACCCGCGTAGCCACCGAGAAATGTCGAGTACACCAAGCCGGTTCCGGTGGAATTGAGCTTGGTCACAAATGTCGAGTAATCGAAGGAGTTACAGTTCGATACCGCGGAGGACGCCCCAGTGTTATTGGCGATAGGGGAGCAGACTGTCTGGTACGCTCCGCTGGTGATCGGGAAATTGGGTGAAGTCGTCAACCCGGTCACGTAGGCACTGCCGCTGGAATCCACCGCGATGGCGTAACCGTGGTCGGCGCCGTTGCCGCCCAAATAAGTGGAATACACCAGCGAACTGCCGTCCGGGCTGAATTTGGTGACAAAGGCTGTAGACCATGCCCCGGGACTGACGCCCGGCACTTTCTGGGGAGGCGCGCCCTGATAAGGTGTCTTGGTCGGAAAGTCCAGCGACAAGGTGGAGCCTGTCACATATGCACTGCCAGCGCTGTCCACCGCGAGCGCCTGCGAGACACCGGCCTGAAGCGAACCGGGTCCGGTCGCTGTTCCGATGGTATCGGTACCGGTCCCGGCCAGATAACTGGCATAACTCAGCACGGGATCGATGATCAACGCCCTGGAATGGTCGTAGCTGCCGACGCGGAAATGGATCTGGTTACCGGCCACGGCGAAAGACCCTTCGACGTTGACCTTCCGGTCTCCCTCCATCTGGTACAGCACCGGCTTCTGGAAAGTCGCCGGACCGTTGGGCGCCCTCAAGGCCAGATTGCCCTCCGCGTCGATGCTGGCGCGCGCACCGTCGATCCGCCAGGCGATGGGACCTGGGTCGGCGCCGGGGGCGACCACGAAATCGTACTCCAACTGGCGCTGATTGCCGTAGAAGACCAGTTCCACGCCAGGGTAGATTTCCGGATAGGCGACCTTGCCATAGGTGGGGATGGCGGAACGCCATTTCTTCGGGTCGTTGCCCATGAAGTAGTTCACCACGCCCGGTTGCCGGGCGAGTCCGGCCGCAGTGGCCTTGGCATTGGCCCCGATCAGGCTCATGCGCACGGTGTCGACGGACGCGGCTTGCGGTGTTTGCCCGGTCGCCGCAGGCGATGCCGGCTGTTGCCGCTCCAGGTTCAGGACGACCTTGCCCGGACTAAGGAATATCGCGTAGCCAGAACCGCGCGAGAGGAACTGGACCGTGGAGGCCGCCTGCCCCTGGTTTGGCTCGAAACTCAATGGCACACTCATGAGCTTCGGCCCGGGGCGGGTCGTGGACAGTGGGAGAGAGCGGGGGCGGGTCGCCGGAAGGACGGGCACTTCGGGACCGGCCGGCCGGGAAGGCGCTGCCTTCCGCTTGTTGTCCAGAAAGGCCGCGGAGGCGCGCGGCCAGCCAAGACCAAAGGAGATCGCAATTATCGCTAGTGCCGCTACCGCCCGAAGCGCACGCGCCCGGCAAGCAGCCGAAGACTGTTCGCTTGTCATACTCGTTGTCCTTCCCTGTCCTTCCGCAGTTCATTAGCCAGGGTTACCGATTTGGCTTCCGGCCACTACCAAGCATAACTCCAACTGAATAATGAGAGCTGTTTATCTTTTTTTCGCGTCGCCGAGCGCGACTTAAAAGTGAGAAGAATGAACCGATCACGCCGCCCGATCCTGTCCCCAGTAGTGGTTTAAAATGAATGAGGCAGCAAATGTCGGGGCGTAGCGCAGCCTGGTAGCGCACCTGCCTTGGGCGCAGCGCGGCCGTCTCCAAAGCTTCTCTAGGTTATCTCCACTTTCAAGTTTTTCAACAACTTGGGGAATCTGCTTTTCGCTCAATGGCAACCCAAGTAGGCTCAATGCGCGGGGTTTTGTCACGGTTTTGCCACGGTGGATTCAGGAAGGCAGCCGCTTTTCACCGGGGTCGGAATGCCGCGAGCCCCCGGACGTGTTGTCGGCGTTTGCCCTGATGGTGGTTGGCTGGGCCAGTTCCCCTTCCCGCTAAATGCAGCCCATCCTCAGTGCCCTCAGAATCGGCGTGAAGGTCAATCTGTCGGCAAGCTGCGCGAGGGTGGCTCCCAAGGGCGGGTCGACTTCCGAGATGCCGCGGATGATCGTGGCGATCCGCAATGCGTCCAGTGCCCTAATCGCGTTCGACAGTTCCTCGCGCGTCTCTTCCGGCAGGGCGGCGAGGGCTTCCGGCCGCAGCGCCGTCGTCTCCGGCGCTACCGGGCCAGACACTTCCTCTGCGTGCACATAGCGCACGCCGAGGTGGCGGGCCATGCAGTCGAAAATCTCCGCCGGACGGTAGGGCTTACGGAGAAAATCGTCCATGCCTGCCTCCAGCATCCCGTTCCCCTGGCCCGGCAGCACAGAGGCGGTGACCCCTACTATCTTCACATCCCGTCCGCCCTCCAGTTCTCGGATACGCCGGACTGCCTCCAGTCCGCTGAGTCCGGGCATGCGGCGATCTATCCAGATGAAATGCGGCCGCCAGGATTGGAATATCTCGACTCCCTCCACGCCGTCTTCCGCCACCCGCACCAGGAAACCGGCATCCGCCAGCAGACGTTGCAACAACAGCCTGCCTTCGAGCTCATCTTCCACCACGAGGATGCGGAATTCCGGCTGGCCCGGCTCGATCCGGACTACGCGTTGCCGAAGATCCGGCGGTGGCGTCACTTCCGCTTCCTCGGCGAGTTCGACCGGCAGTTCCACGCGAAACTGCGAACCTTGGCCCGGCACGCTCTCCAGCCCGACGCTGCCGCCCATCAACTCCGCGTACTGTTTGACGATGGCAAGTCCCAATCCCGTGCCTTTTGGCGCACCCGTCGCCCCCACTTGCACGAAGGGCTCGAAGATCCGGACATGTTCCGCGGCTGCGATGCCGACGCCGGTATCCACTACCTCGAGCCGGAGCAGCAATCGGTTGGAGGCGGTTTCCCGCAGTCCACCCAACCTCAGGATGACGCTGCCCCGTTCGGTATACTCCACCGCGTTGGCGATCAGGTTGATCAGGATCTCGCGCACCTTGGAGGCATCGGTGCGGACGAAGCGGGTGAACCCGGGGCATTCCTCGACAAGCAGTTGCAAATTCTTCGCTCTGGCGCTCCCCTGCGTCATTTCCGCAATCTCCCGCGCCAGACGCCGCAGATCGCAAGGCGCGGCATCCACGCGCATGCGGCCGGACTCGATCTTGGCGACGTCCAGCACTTTATTGATCAAGCCGAGCAGGTGCTCGCCGCTGCGGTAGATGATGTCAAGGTCTTTGCGTTGCGCGCCGGAAGTGCCGCCGCCGTCACGCAGTAGGCTTGAGAAGCCGAGGATGGAGTTGAGCGGAGTGCGCAGCTCATGACTCACGCTGGCTAGAAAAGCGGTCTTGGCCTGATTGGCGGCTTCGGCCTGGTGGCGTGCTGCCTGAGCCTGATCCCGGGCCACCACGAGTTCCTCAGTGCGCTCTTGCACCAGTTCTTCCAGGCGATCCTGATAATCACGGAGCGCCGCCCGGTCCGACTGGGATTGTGCCAGGCTCTGTCTCAATATCTTCAGCAACTGGGCCACGGGCACGGCACTAATCACCGTGGATTCGACGATCAACGTCCACACGACAAATGGTGGGAGAGGAAAATAGTGCCACGGGCCGATGCCATTGATCTCAAGAATGGCCGTGAGGAGAGAACTGCCGATGCAGACAGCTGCCGTCCAGAGCATCGCGCGGTATCCGAGCAGCCAGGCCGCCGAAATTGGCAGCGTGATGTAGATCGCGATATTCGCGCTGTGAACTCCGCCGCTCAAGACGAGCGTGACCGCATTGGCCAGCCCGGTTCCAACGAGGTAGGCCAAGCTGGCCTGGCGGATCAATCCACGCCGAAGCATAACCAGACTGACGCTCAACGTGATCGATAGAAACAAGAGCAGGATGACTGTGGCCTCCTTCCTGACGACGAAAAAAGGCAGCGCGACGGCGGACTCAAGAAATGTCCAGACCAGGAGTCCCACGAGCAGGTTATGGAGAATCCGTCCGGTGGGGTCGCCGGCGGCGGGACCCCTCAGGCGCAGAGGTTGGAGCATCGATCGAATCAACCGCCACAACCGAGACGAGTTGTTCTCCTGGCGCTCCCCCATCCTAGGAGTCTCCCTCGGCAAACTCCACCTTCCCTGTGCCCGCCCGCAGGGCGCGAAGGATCGGAGTATAGGCCAATCGGTCCGCGAACTGCGCGACGACAGCGCCCAATGCGGGGTCAACTTCTGAAATGCCGCGGATGACCCTGGCGATCCGGTCCGCGTCCAGAGACATCAGCGCGTTCGCCAATTCGCCACGCAGTTCTTCCGAGAGAGCTGCCAAAGCTTCCGGCCGGAGTGGGAGCGAGTCCTGCGTGCCGGGGCGCGGCGCGTCATCCGCATAGACATAGCGCAGCCCAAGGTGTCGCGCCATGCAGTCGAAAATCTCCGCCGGGCGGTAGGGCTTGCGCAAGAAATCGTCCATGCCTGCCGAAAGCACGTCGTTTAGTTGGCTGTCCAGCACGGAGGCGGTGACGGCGATCACGACTTCCTGCCCGCCCTCCAGTTTACGGATTCGCCCCGTGGCTTCCAGTCCGTCCATTTCGGGCATGCGGCGGTCCATCCAGATGAAATGCGGCATCCACGAAGGGAACACCGCCACACCCTCCGCCCCGTTTTCCGCCACGCGCACCGCGAAACCGGCATCCTCCAGCAGGCGTTGCAGCAACTGGCGGCTTTCCATGTCGTCTTCCACCACCAGGATGCGGTACTCCTGCTGGCCGGCCTCAATGCGGATTACGCGGCGCTCGTCCCGGGGTGGCGTGACCTCGGATTCCGTCGCTAGTGCCACCGGCAGTTCCACGCAAAAGCGCGAACCTTGGCCCAGCACGCTCTGTAGGCGGATGCTGCCGCCCATCAGCTCCACATACTGCTTGACGATGGTGAGTCCCAGGCCGGTGCCGTGTCCCGTGCCCTTGCGAAGCGCCGCTCCCACCTGGGAGAAGGCCTCGAAGATGCCAGCCTGGTCCTCCGGGGCAATGCCGATTCCGGTGTCCTCTACCTCAAGCCTCAGGCGTACCCGGTTGGAAGCATCCTCCGGCGCGGCAGCCAATCGCAGGACGACGCTCCCCCGTTGGGTGAATTTGATGGCGTTGATAATCAGGTTGATCAGGATCTCGCGCATCTTGGAGGCATCGACACGGATGAAGCGGGGAAAGCCGCCGGACTCTTCCACGATGAGTTGCAGGTCTTTCGCCGCCGCACGCACTTGCATCATGTCCACCACTACGCGGACCAGAGCTCTCAAGTCGCACGGGGCGCTTTCCAGGGTGACGCGGCCGGCCTCGATTTTGGCCACATCCAGCACGTCGTTGATCAACCCGAGGAGGTGCTCGCCGCTGCGGTTGATGGTATCCAGGTCTTTGCGCTGTGCCGCTGAGATGTCCTCGCCACGGCGCAGCAGGTTAGAGAAGCCCAGGATGGAGTTGAGCGGCGTGCGTAATTCGTGGCTCATGTTGGACAGGAAGGTGCTCTTGGCGCGGTTGGCGACTTGCGCGGCCTGGTTGGCGGCCTCTGTCTGATCCCGCGCCTCCACCAGTTCGGCGGTTCGCTGCTCCACGAGAGCCTCGAGCTGGAGTTCGTGCTCGCGCAGCGATCTCACCCGCCAGTGGTAGGCGCCGAAGATCAAGCCTGCCAGCGCCAGTATTGCCCCAGCCCTGCTCCAAGGAGTCAGCCACCACGGGGGCAAGATCGAGATTCCCAGAGTGGTCCCACGTGCGGCCATCAGTGGAGGCTTGCACTTGAAACTTGTAGTCGGCAGGACGCAGATCGGTGTACCGGGCGAAGCGGTGGCGACTGTCCACCGATGTCCATTCGTCCTCCAGCCCCGCCAGCCGGAAACGGTAGCGCGTCCGGCCCGGAGAGGCGTAGCTTAGCGCCGCAAACTCGAAAGTGAACCCGTTTTCCTGATAGGACAAACGTAGCGTTTCCATCTCCCAGATCGGCCTGGGCAGGAGGGAACCCCGGCGAACCGGCACCGTCCTGCCATGAATCTGGAATTCGGTGAGCACCAGAGGAGGCGGCACAGCCGAACCGGAGCCTACCTGGCTGGGATCGAAGGCGTTGAAGCCGTGAATGCCGCCGAAATACATCAGGCCCGCGGCGTTTTGAAAGCACGCCTTGCGATTGAACTGCTCGCCTTGCAGACCGTCGCTTTCGTGGTAATTGCGGAAGCTGATTTCGCGCGGATTGAAAACAGAGAGGCCGTTGTTGGTGCTTAGCCAGAGGTTCCCCGCCCGGTCGGAGAGGATGCACTGGACGACATTGTCGGGCAGTCCCTCGTGCGTGGTGTAGGTGGTGTACTTTTCGGTTTTCGGATCGAGCCGCACCAGGCCGGTTTCGGTGGCTAGCCACAGTATCCCCGCGCCATCCTCGTGGAACAAATTGACCTGGACGGACGCCGGTCCGCCGCTGCCCGATGACGATACGTCGATCTGGTGCCGCTTGCCGCCGGCGTCCATCTTTTCCAGGCCGCCCAGCGACGCGAACCACAGGTCCCCCGCACGATCTTCATGCATCGACAGGCCACCGGCATTCCCCACAAAAGTGCTGATTCCCGTGTCGCGGTCGAACAGCCTTCCCCCACCGTGCCAGAACCTGCCGGTGCGATCTTCCAGGAAGAAATAGATGGGGCCGTTTTGAACCTCCAGGGGAACTGGCCAGACGTGGCTGAATGAACCGCTCTTTCGATCCAGCCGGTTGATGCCCCGTACCGTGCCGGCCCACAGCGTTCCGGCACGGTCCTCGTAGATGGAGTACACCCGGTCATTGTCCAGACCCTTCGGGTTCCGCGGATCGCTGCGGTAATGAACGAAGGCGCCGGACTTGGGCTCAAGACGGTTCAGGCCGCCATCATAGGTTCCCAGCCAGATGCTGCCGGTGCGATCGCCGGAGATGGCCCGCACGTTGTCGTCGCTCAAACCGTTCGGATCGTCCGGGCTGCGACGCCAAGCGCCGAAGGCGGTGCTGCGCGCCGAGAGGAGATTGACCCCTCCGCCCTTCACTCCTACCCAGAGGTTTCCCTCCCGGTCCCCGGCGATCGAGAGCACTTCGTTGCGGCTGAGACTGCGCGGGTCCGCCGGGTCGTGGCGGAGGGAGCCGGACGCGCCGGTGTCCGGGTCGAAGACCTTGAGACCGCCCATCGACGTCCCGACCCACATGGTTCCGTCCGGACCGGGGCTGATGATCGAGTCGATGCCGGTTGGCGGCAGGTTTGGACGCGCTCCCGATGTCCCCTTGCGGCTGAACTCCCCGGTAACGGGGTCGAAGAAGTTCGGTGCGCCCGGGCGGGATGCCAGCCAGAGTCCCCCCTTTCTGTCCAAAGCGACGGCGGAGATTCTGATGCCGCCATCTGCCGCTGAGGCATCTGGGTGGTAACTCGAACTGGTTAGGGTCGCGGGGTCGAACCGAACCAGCGTGTTATCGCGCCCCATCCAGAGGATACCGTCCGCGGTGGCCTGAAGAGTCATGAATCCCTGGCTGGAAGGTGCGTCCTTCCCGAGGTCCTGCACGCTGAATTTATCCGTGCGCGGGTCATAGCGGTACAGGGGGTGCTGACTGGTGGTTACCACCCACACGAAGCCCTGCCGGTCCTCCGCGATTCCCCACACGCTGGTCGCCCGGTTCCCCGTACCGCCCTCGGGCAGATTGTAGCGTGTGAATGTCTCGGTGTCCGGATCGAAGCGGCTCAGGAAAGCCCTGCCGGACCAGATTCCGCCGCGGCTGTCCTCAAACAGTATTTGCACGAAGTCGTCACCCAGGGAGTTCGGGTTTTTCGGATCGTGGCGGTACTGTGTGATCCGGTAGCCATCGTAACGGTTCAGTCCGCCCTGCGTGCCGAACCACATGAAGCCGCGGCGATCCTGCAAGATGGAAAATACCGAATCGTTGGACAACCCGTCGGCAGTGGTCAGGTGCTCGAAGCGCAGTCTCGCCTGCAGACTGCCGGGCGAGTTGAGGACACCGCTCAGGGTGTTAGCGGGGGCTGGTCCTTGCGCGAAGGCTGGAAGCAGGGCACCGAAGGCCGACAGAGCGAGGGCCGCGAGCTTGTAGTTGACGCGAATCACATCTTACCTAGCGAGACTCAACATCCATCATAGTCCGCCACCGCTCCGGATTTCGGAAGCCGAAATTCTGGTAAAATTCAGCAACCGGGCTTGTACAACGAGTACGACCAGGCGCTCACCAAACTGGGCGACGAACGGATCGCCTTCATCCGCATGTACGCCGACAACTATGAGGCGCTCACGGACGCCATGGCGACCAAGATCGCCAACGGCATGATGGACGTGGAGGCCAAGCGAGTGGCGCTTCGCAAACAGTACTTCGCGCGCGTCAGCAAG
>JAPKZC010000807.1 GCA_026394025.1 Candidatus Solibacter sp. | reverse complement strand
GGGTCACGCAGAGCACCTGGTTGGCCGCCGCCAGCTTCTTCAGGCGGCGACCCACCCCCTCCGCCGCGCTGCCGCCCACGCCCGCGTCCACTTCGTCGAATACCAGGGTGCGCACGACGCTGGTCTTGGGCCCCGGCAGGCACGTCTTCAGGGCCAGCGCGATCCGTGAGATTTCGCCGCCCGAGGCCACCTTCTCCAGCGCCCGCGGCTCCTCGCCCAGATTCGGCGATACCAGAAACTCCACCCGGTCGGCCCCCGCCGGGGACCACGCCGCCTGCGCCATCGCCACCCGGAACACCGTCCGCTCCATGGCCAGTTGGGCCAACTCCGCCTCCACCCGTTTCTCCAGCCGCCGCGCCGCCGCCTGACGCGCGTCCGTCAATGCACCAGCCAGCTTCTCGAACTCCGCCGCCAGACGCTTGCGCTGTTTGCGGAGCGTTTCCATGCGCTCGCCGGCGGACTCCACGCCCGCAATCTGTCCGCGTACTTCCTCCAGGAACGCGAGGATCTCGGCGATCGAGTGGCCGTACTTGCGCTTGAGCCGCGCGATGGCTTCGAGGCGCGTCTCCACCTCTTCCAGGCGCGCCGGATTCGCCTCTAGGCCCGACAGGTAGTCGCGCAGCGCGTAAGCCGCTTCCTGCAAGCTCAATTCCGCCGATTTCAGGTGCTCGCGCAGTCCATCCAGCGTGGCATCGATGCGGTACAGCTCCTCCACCCGCTTGGCCGCAATATGCGCCAGCGCCCCGGCCGATTCCGGACTCTCGTACACCGCATCGTACGCCGCTGCCGCGCTCTCCTGTAGTTTCTGGACGTTCTGCAACACGCGCCGCTCGTTCTCCAGGTGCGTGTCCTCGTCCGGTTGGAGCGCGGCGCTCTCGATTTCTTTGCGCTGGAAACTCCACAAATCCAGCAAGCGCAGCTTCTCCTGCTCGTTGCGCTCCAGTTCCTCCAACTCCGCCACCGCCGCCCGCCACTCCTGATAGAGGCGCGCCAGAGAATCCAGCAGGTCGCGATTTTCCGCGAACACGTCCAGCATATCCCGTTGCGCCTCGCTCGAGAACAATAGCTGCTGATCGTGTTGCCCGTGAATATCCCCCAGGAACGGCGCCAACTCCTTTAAGAGCGCCACGGCCACGGGACGGCTGCCCACGAACGCCCTGGATTTCCCGCTGGCCAGAATCTCGCGCTCGATCAGCAGTTCCCCTTCCTCCACCTCCAGACCGGCCGGTTCCAGCAGCCGCCGCACAGCCGCCTGGTCCCGGACTTCGAATATGCCCGCGACCCGCGCCCGCGCCTCCCCGGTACGAATCATCTCCGCCGAAGCCCGCCCGCCCAGCAGAAGCCCCAACGCATCCACCACAATCGATTTCCCGCTCCCGGTCTCCCCGGTCAGCAGATTCAACCCGGTATGAAAATGGACGCGCAACCGCTCCACCACCGCATAGTTTTCCACCACCAGTTCGAGCAGCATTCAAAGCCGATTATAACGACTGGGCGGGGGCCGTGCCCCGGCCCACCCCACAACGCTCCCTTACGGTCGCGGCTTCCATGAGAAGGCCACTCCCTGTCAAGCGGAAATGCGCGGCGGGTCCACCTGACCCCGCTTCTTGCCTGGGGTTGCCCAGCAAGCGGCCAGTAGCCCACCTTCGCTTAGGTTAGGGTACTCTAGCTGTGATGAAGCCATTACGCCGTGTTGCGGTTTTGGGAGCGGGGACCATGGGGGCGCGGATCGCGGCCCGTTTTGCCAATGCGGGGTTCCCCGTGGACCTGCTGGATATCGTGCTGGCGGACCAGCCCAAGCGGAATGCGGCGGCGCTGGCGGGAATGGAAAGCGCGGCGAAGCAGAGGCCCGTGGCGTTCTTCACGGACGCAGCGAAGGCGCTGATCACACCGGGGAATTTCGAGGACGATCTGGGGCGCGTGGGACGATGCGAGTGGATCGTCGAAGCAGTGGCCGAGAACCTGGAGATCAAACG
>JAPKZC010000358.1:3245-6005 GCA_026394025.1 Candidatus Solibacter sp. | reverse complement strand
CCTGGAAGGAGATCGCGGCCACGGCTCCGGAACTGGCCAAACACTTCGGCGGGCGGGTGCCCGTGATCAGCTTCGGCTCCGGCAACGGCGCCCGCGACCGGCTGCTGATGGGCGCCCTCAAGGATGCCGGGGCGACGTGCCAGTACTTCCCGGTGGACGCCAGTCAGACCATGCTCGAAATGGCCTGTGCGGGGGCCGACGACGAAGATATCGAGACCACCGGGATCAAGGCCGATATCTCGAGCCCGGTGCACCTGATCTACGCCGCCGACGCGGCCGAACCGCCGCGCCTGTTCATCCTTTCGGGCAACACCATGGGCTCTTTCGACCCGCTGGCTGAAATCCGCTACGTGGCGCAGTGCATGAAGCCGGGCGACCGGCTGATCATCGACGGCGAAATTCACGATGTCCAGAAAACCATGGCGCGGCGCGACAATCCGGCGGCCCGCAAGTTCCTTTGGGCGCTTCTCGCCTCTGTTGGCATCGCGGACCCGGACGGGGAGATCCGCTTCGATCACAAGACGGATTCACGGCACCTGGGACTGCACCTGATCACGCGCTACTTCCGCGCCGCGCGTGATCTTTCGGCGACCGTCTCCGGAGAAGAGATCCAGGTGCAGCGCGGCGAGCACATCGGCATGAACTTCCAGTACGCGTACACGCCGGAGGCCTTCCGCTGGCTGCTGCACGATCACGGCGGGCTGGAAATCCTGCAGGAATTCGGCAGCCCGGACGCGCGCTTTTTAACCGCGGTGTGCCGCAAGTAACCGGCCAGCAGCTACCGCGGCCGGCCCGGTGGGCACTTGCGATGGCCGCCTGAGAGAACTCAAGCCGACCGTTCCGCTCGTCCACTGTCGGCTCCGAGGACAAGACCCACTGGTAAGTGGTTGTTCGGCGTTGGGAAGGCTCAACGATAGTAATAATAATGTCCGACGTACGCCAACGTCTCCAGGGCGAGTTTGCCGGCCTCGATCTTCGAGAAGTCGAGGACCTCGTTGATGATGCCCAGCAGCGCCTCGCTGCGGCAGCGCTTCGGGGAAAGGCTCTATCGCAGACGTCCGTGCTGCAACATCCGACGGGCAACGCGACACGCGCGGCGGCAGCACGCTATCGTAGAGTCATGAAAGCTTTGGTCAAGAGCATACGCCAGCCAGGCCTGTGGCTGGAGGACGTGGCCGCCCCCGAGATCGGCATCAACGACGTCCTGATTCGCGTGTTGAGGACCGGCATCTGCGGTACCGATGTACATATATACAAATGGGATGAGTGGGCACAGCAGACCATTCCCGTGCCCATGGCGGTCGGCCACGAGTTCGTCGGCCGGATTGAAGCGGTGGGCTCCAATGTGGCCGATTTCTTCCCGGGCGATATGGTCAGCGGGGAAGGCCACGTGGTCTGCGGCCGCTGCCGCAATTGCTTCGCCGGCCGGCGCCACATGTGCGCCCACACCATGGGGGTGGGGGTCAACCGCCCCGGTGCTTTCGCCGAGTACATCGCGCTGCCCATGACCAACATCTGGCGGCACCACGAGGGCATCGACCTCGACGTGGCCGCCATCTTCGACCCCTTTGGCAACGCCGTGCACACCGCGCTCTCCTTCCCGGTGCTGGGCGAGGACGTGCTGGTCACCGGCGCGGGCCCCATCGGCATCATGGCCGCCGCCGTGGCTCGCCACGCCGGCGCGCGCTTCACCGTGATCACGGATCTCAACCCGTACCGCCTCGCACTGGCCGAGAAACTCGGCGTCACCCTGGCCGTCAATGTGCGCGAGCAGACACTCGCCGATGTGCAGAAGCGGCTCGGCATGACCGAAGGGTTCGATGTCGGCCTGGAAATGTCCGGCAGCGCGGCCGGCTTTCGCGACATGCTGGCCAACATGAGTCACGGCGCGCGCATCGCCATGCTCGGCATCCCCAGCGAAGAGATGGCTTGATCTTCAATATGCTCACCATCAAGGGCATCTACGGCCGCGAAATGTACGAGACCTGGTACAAGATGAGCGTCATGCTGCAATCCGGCCTGGATATCTCACCGGTGATTACCCACCGCTACCACTACACCGAGTTTGAAAAAGGCTTCGAGGCCATGATCTCCGGCAACTCGGGCAAAGTGGTGCTGAGCTGGGATTGATCACATCTCCAACTTGCCCTGGTAGGTAAGATCCTTCACCCGGAACTCGATCTCGCGCTCCGGGAACTTGAGGCCGCCCAGATACAGGCGGAACAGCACCGCCTTGTCGGCCAGTTTCACCGCCCGCGGGAAGATCAGGCGTAGCATCGGATCCGACGGCGTCGGCGGGAAGTGCCCGATGATACGGTAGCTCTTCCTGCCGATCAGCATGACCGATTCTTCTTCCATCCTCCGGCTCTCGCGCGCATCGCCCAGCCCCGCCAGCGTCGGGTAGGTGACGGCCAGAACAAAATGCTCCGCGCGGTGGGCGCTGAGATACTCGAGGTAGTCCGGGTCCGGTTCCGGCATCGGGTGGGGATTCTTCTTGAGGCGGAGGCGCAGTTCGGCTTCCGCATGCTCGATGGGCGCCGCGGTGGCCAGATAGACCACCGCCACCGGCGCCTCGGTGGTTCGCTGCGCCCAGGGGCTCTCGGTGCGGACGGTCTGGATCTCCGCATCGGTCCACGCCTCGGGAGGTTTGGTTTCCCAGAAGGGTTGCGCCAGGAAGAAGAACAGGGGCAGGAACGCGTGCATAATCACAATATGACAGCAATCCGGCGCGGCGGAGCAGATGACGTGGACGCTGTCGCC
>JAPKZC010000358.1:0-3215 GCA_026394025.1 Candidatus Solibacter sp. | reverse complement strand
CTGTCGCCGCCATCCAGCAGGCCAGCCCCGGCGCCGCCCGCTGGAACGTCACCGACTACCTGGAGCAGGGTTTTCTGGTCGCTGTCGAGGGGGACCGCGTCGTGGGATTCCTGGTGACGCGCACGTTGGCGGCGGACGAGCGAGAGATTCTCAACCTCGCGGTGGCGCCGGATTTCCGCAGGAAAGGGGTCGCCCGGGGGCTTTTCGACAGCGCTTTCGAGGGCTTCCGCGGCGGCGTCTTTCTGGAGGTTCGGGAGTCCAACCGAGTAGCCCAGAAGTTCTATAAGTCATTAGGTTTTAAGGAGCTTAGCAAGCGTAGAGGGTACTACGATTCACCCCCCGAAACGGCTATTGTCATGAAGTTTTATTCATGTTAAGGTGGCCTTAGGACGGGAGATGCCGTCGTCAATGAAAACGCGAGATTACCCACCGAGCTATTCCGCATTCACCGACTCGGCGCGGCAACCTCACTACTGGGAGGAATTGCCCATCATGGAACGGATCGAACTGGAAGAATTGAAAGCGCATCTGATGGCAACAAATGAGGAGTATCGTGGCTTTGCCAGCCAGCACTCGGAGTTCGCCCACAAGTTGGACGAATTGGAAGCGCTTCCCCACCTGACCGACCAGGAGCAGTTGGAGGAAGTGCGGCTGAAGAAATTGAAGCTCCGCTTGAAGGATCAGATGGAAGCGATCGTGAGCCAGTCCAGGTCTCGCCAGGTCGCTTAACGTCAGGTGCGCGCAGTATCGGTAATTGCGTAGTTTTTCCTGCCCGGTCCCGTTCGCGGGGCCGGGTTTTTCATTTTTGGGCTTATGCAAACAGAGGACGACGAACCCATCCGTATTCCCATCACCGATGTGTTCGACTTGCACACCATCCCACCCCGGGACGTACGCGCCGTGGTGGAAGAATACCTCATCGAAGCGCGCCGGATGGGCTTCCGCGCCCTGCGCATCATCCATGGGCGCGGCATCGGAGCGCAGCGCGAAGTGGTCCGCTCGGTGCTTTCCCGAACATCCTTTGTGGCCGAGTTTCGCGACGCACCGGCGGAAGCCGGAGGCTGGGGCGCCACCATCGTCACACTCCGCTGACGGCCCATGGGCCACAAGTGGTTGGAAGGAAACCTACAGTCACTACCAGCCAGGAATTTTTTTTGCCGGAGTTTCACGTGATAATAGGAAAGCCCCGGAGGGCACCTAATGCGCGGGTTATCGGCAATACGGATACTGTTGTTGGCCACGGCCGCGGCGTCGCTGGGTTGGGGCCAGGTGCCCACCATCAGCACCCTGCAGTCGTCCCGGATCGACGACCCGCCCGCCAATGTCACCGGAGTCACCAGCGCAACGGCCTCGCTCTCCAACGGTTTCAGGCTCTACATCAACGGCACCTTCCATCCGGGCAGCGTCCTCAGCGTCCGATGGTTCAACACGATTACCAGCGACACAGAATTGTTTGGCGCAGCCAGCCTCCAGATCAGCACGACTCAGATTAGTGTCACCATCCCGTACTCGCATTTCCAGACGGCGGTGCTTAGCCCACAGGCCGTTACGGTCACGGTTACGGAAGCCGGCGGCAGCAGTTCCGCCACCTACACGGTCAACCATCCGATGCGTTTGCTCGGACCGGGCCTGCCCAGCGGAACCCGCACTCTGCCCTACGACAGCAACCTCTTTCTCGTCACCGGCGGGACTGCTCCCTTCGATTTTACTGTGTCCCCCGGAACCCTGCCCCCCGGCCTCACTCCGCAACCCTCGGGTACGCTCGCCGGCATCCCCACCCTGACCGGCATCTTCTTTTTCGAGCCGATTATGACGGACTTCTGGGGCAATACCGACTCGTCCGAGTGGACAGATGTCATTCAAATCATAGACATTCCCACCCTGACGTCCGTGGCGCCGAACTCCTCCGGCACCGGCGCCGGCACATTGACCGTGACGGTGACTGGAACCAATTTCGTCGCGCGGTCCGTGGCGCCGGATCTTGACGGGAGCGAGGTCCAATGGAGGGTCGGCATTGGTGGCGCGACGCCACTGTCTACGACATTCGTGAGTCCGACCCAGCTCACCGCCACCGTCCCCAGTGCGCTGCTGGCAACGGCGGCGGAGCTGAACTTCATCGTGAGGCAGGCCCATAACAGCAACGTCAACAACGTCACTTCGAACGCACTGCCCTTCAGTGTAGGCTTGCCTGCTATCTCTGGAATTGTGCCGGCGTCGGTGTCCGCTGGCTCGAGCGCCATTACGCTCACCGTGAGCGGCGCGAACTTCGTGGTCAACGCCGACTCGGCATCCCGGTCCACAGTCTCCTTGAACGGCGTCGCCTTGGCCACCGCTTTTGTCAATAGCGGCATGCTGACCGCCGCCGTACCCGCCGGCATGATGAGTTCACCCGGCGTGTACAACGTGCAGGTCGCCAACCCAGGCGGCACGGTCTCTAACACCGTGCTGTTCTCCGTATTGGCTCCCGGCATCTCTTCCCTCTCGACCACTTCCCTCCCGGCCGGTTCCCCCGCTTTTGCGCTGACGGTGACCGGCGCCAACTACCTGGCCGGCTCGCAAGTCTCGTTCCGGAGTACCACCCTGGCCACGACGTTCGTCAATAGCACGACGCTGACTACCACCGTGCCCTTCGGCCTGATCACCACTCCCGGCGCGGTCAATGTGCAGGTGGTCAACCCGGGCGGCGCGCTCTCCAACATCGCGACATTCACCGTGGTGGCTCCCACGCTCAGTACCATCTTGCCAACGTCCATCCCCGCCGGTTCAGCGGCTTTCACGCTGGCGGTCACAGGTACGAGCTTTGTTTCGGGCGCACAGGTCTGGTTCAATGGATCGACACTGACCACCACTTTCGTCAGTTCCACCGCGCTCACCGCTGCCGTGCCGGGTTATCTGGTAGAAGAAGCCGGCCCGGTCGATGTGAAGGTCACCAACCCGGGCGGCGCGGGCACCCTTGACCTGATATTTAACGTGTTGAGGCCCGCCATCACTTCGTTCTCGCCGCCTTCCGTGGTTGCCGGTTCGGCAACTTTCACTCTGGCGGTGGGTGGCGTCAATTTCGTGCCCGGCTAGCGAGTCTCGTTTGACGGGAGCGCGCTGACTACCAGCTTCGTCAGTTCCACGCGGCTCAACGCCACCGTGCCCGCCGCCCTCGTCGCCGTCCAGAAGGTGGCTTCCGTGGTGGTGTCCAACCCGGGTGAAACCAGCACGCTGTC
>JAPKZC010000828.1:11999-14479 GCA_026394025.1 Candidatus Solibacter sp. | reverse complement strand
TGTCGCCCTTGGTCTTCTTGGTGACCTCGAGCTTCACGTCGAGCAGCTTGCTCAGATGCTTGGGAAGGTCCGACAGCTTCTCGAGGTCCAAACCGCAGATGTGCAGGTCGGTCTTCACGAACTTCAACGTGTTGGCGGTAAAGACGCTGTTTCGCCACATGAGGCGGTTGACGTGGCGCGGCGCGAGGACACGGAGCGTCCACTTCAGCATCGGGTTGCCGGTGGTATGCGCCTCAGCGATTTCTACCTTTTCAACGACAACCTGATACTTCCCGTCTGGAACGCTCTCCATGTCTGAGCGTTCCGCCGGCGTTTCACTCTGGAAGTCGTCGTCAAACTGAGTCAAATCGATCGATTTGTTGGCCATGTGCTGTTCTCCTGGTGCGATGACTTACTGCTTTGCTGCTGCCTGGGCCGAACGGCTGGTTTCCACAGGTTTGGCCGTGGACGTTGCCGCCGTCGCCGCGTTGTAGGATTCCCGGAACTTGCTGAAGTCGAGTGCCAGCGTCTCGGGCAGTCGGCCCGTGCGGTCGCCGGCTTCGTAGTACAGGCTCGGCTTGGTGCGGATCACCCGTCGCATGCTCTGCTCGCCGTTGTCGCCCGTTACTACTTCGAGGTCGCAGAAGAGCACCATGTCGGCCATCCCCAGCACGATCTTGCGGGCTTTGTCCGGCAGCGTCGGCACGACCCGCACGTACTTGCCGGTGCGCGAGTCCACCTCCATCTCCTTGGCGTGCGAGATGAGAAATAACCCGTAGGGCAGGAAAGCGAGCTTCGTGAGCACGCGCTGGAACTCGTTGTTGACCAGCGCATAGCCCTTGCCGTAGCCGAGGTCGGATTCGTGCTCCACCTTGAACTTCGCCAGGATGTACTCGGTGCAGAACTTGTAGGCGTTGTCGATCGTGTCCAGAATCACCGTCTTGAAAGGGTGATTGCCTTCGACGATTTCGGCGCATGCCTTGCGCAGATCCTCCCAGGACTGAATGGGCACCTGATAGACGTCCAGGGCGTTGAGTCCGGGTTCGGTGGCGAGGAAGAGCGCACCATCGGCTTGCGAGCAGAGTGTGGTCTTCCCGATTTTCGTCTGGCCATACACCAGCACGGTCAGGTCCGCGAGGTCGGGCTTGGGTTGAGTCTTCGTTGTCGGTAACGGCATGGTTGCGTAGTCTCCTTTTAGAAAGTGGCTTCGGTGGAATCGTTGGGCAGCACTCGCAGTTCTTCGTTGGGAGCCACCCGTTGGTAGAAGTTCTCGATGACGTTGGGATTACCGTTCGAGCGGCACAGCGCGAAGTACGCGCAGGGCCTGGGATAGTTGAAGCAAAAGCCGGTGTTTTGATAGAAGACGCCGCGCCGGCGGGCGTCGAGGTATGCCTGGGTCAGTTCCCAGAGTTCGCTGCGCAGAATGTCGAAGCGGTCGCGGGAGAGGTAGAGCATTTCCCGGTGGAGCATGGCCGGATCGGTGTACTTTTCCGCCAGGCGTTCCTGGAATTCCTCATCCGTTTCCGGCAGCTTCCGCTTGGCGGTGGTCTTGCCGGTCTTGGACTTGGCCAGCAGTTCCGCGCGGCGGGCCCCGTATTCTTCCTCCGTCTCGCCCTTGCTCTGCTGGAGCTTCGCTTTGACGAGGATGTTATAAAGGATGCCGGTGATCGTGATGCCCAGCGCCTGCTCCACGTAATAGGCGTAGATGGTGATTTGGAAGTCCGTCCACAGCCGTTCCAGATAATCGGCATCCAGCTGCGCCGCAGTTTTGTGTTCAAGGAGGAAGTAGTCGTCGCCGATGCGCACAATGCCGTCGACTTTGCCGGCGAGCACGAAGCTGCGGGATGCGGCGCCGGTTGCCGGATTGATGATTGGACCCTGGAACGTCTTTTCCAGCGCCACGATTTCAAACTCTTCCGTGGCGTACCGCGCCGCGTAGGCATTCATCATGGCGGTCGCCAAATGCCAGTCCTTCAACTGACCCTCGTCGTAAAGCCGGTTGGGGCAGAGAGTGCCAATGAGATCGAGCACGCGCCCGGGGTCGCGGCATCCGTGCCACAACTCCAGGGGGAGCCGAAATGGAGGTTCCCATCACGCTCCAGACCGACCAGGTGCTGAAGGTAACGCCAGTCCACCGCCTTGCGGCAGTTCCGGAACAGGCTCCACATCGAGTAGGTCGAGATCATGTGTGGGGTGGTCATGTTAGATCTCCGGAAACTTTTCGGGATTCGCCCCGCCGTTGTTCCAGCGGAGACACTTCACCTGCTTGCCATTCCGGTAGGCGATCCACGCCTTGAAGAAGAGGGCAACAATTTCGAGTAGGGGCAGTTTCGCCTTGCCCGCACTGTTGGTGCGCAGACGCTCACGCAATAGATAAACGGGGTCGTGCTTCGTGAGGCCGGCGCCGCCCGCCAGCCGGTCGAAGAACTGTTCTGCCAACTCCGGGCTTTGGGCGCTGAAGAAGTAATAGCAGCAGGCCATTACCCGCGGAGGTGCGAGGC
>JAPKZC010000828.1:10485-11925 GCA_026394025.1 Candidatus Solibacter sp. | reverse complement strand
TCCTGTGATCCGTCCGGACGCGTTCGTTGACCTTCGTCTTGCTGGGCTCGACCTGCTTGTTGCCGAGCTGCTGGATGCCGCCCTTCTCGTGCAGCAGGATGAGGTGTGCGGCCGCGCAGGCGACATGCGCGTTCTGGATGCCTTCCAGGTGAGCGATATTGGCGGCAGTCCTGACCTTGCCGATATCAATCGTGCTCATGGCTTCGGGGTCGAGCCCGAAGATCACGTCCGTATCGATTGGGGTATCGCCTGCGGCGCAAGCTTGCAGCCGGTGCTGCCCGTTCAGCAGGGCGCCGTTTGTACCGAAGCTGATCGGCTCACCGTTGTACTTCCACCGGCGTTCGGCGATGTCGAGCCAAATCTTTAACCAGTGCATTTCTGAGAGCGGCCGGTTGTTGACGTTGGTGGTTTCGAGCCAAGTCTTTGCCATGGCCGGAGTCACGAGCATACGGATGCGAACTGGTTTGGTAGCCCGCAAGAGCGAAGCGAAGTTGGCGGAGGCGCCGTCGAACGCGGCGGGCACAAGCAGGTCAATCGATGCCTGCTTCGGTGAGTACGGCTGTGATGAAGTCACGTGTTTTCTCCAGTAGGTTGATGAATTGAGTGTTGTTGCTGAGGCGGAACGCCGCCGCAAGGTCCTTGGCGGAAACAGGGCATTGCGTAATGTCCTCGGATGCGCTGAACATTCTCCGGCACCAGTGGGCAGCGAGGTCACCGTTTGCGCAGGGAAGAGACTCCAGACCGGCTTCGGAGATCTCGTCGGTCTGTACGGGATCGTCGGATGGTGTTGGACGGCTCTTTGGCTTGTTCCTGCGGTGCCCGCCAATTTTCGAGGTGTTCGTCGTCCGCCCGTCGCCGCCGGTACGTTCAGCCGACTTGGGAATTTCCCAAGTGCCCTCCAACTTCGCCCGCCACGCGGCTACAGTCTTGTGATCCACACCCACGTGGCGGGCAATTTGAGAGTCGCTTAAGCCGGCACCCTTGGGATGCTTCAGCGCGGCATTCACCGCGCGATGTTTGTCGTCATTGGTGCGCCGCAGCCCGTTCGCCTTATTCGCCGCGAAGCTGTACCACTGAGCATCCTGCTGCGTGCCCTGATGCAACTCGCTGGCGATTTCCGCAAAGCCAGCCTGCTCTGCTGCCCTGACGCGGTGGAAGCCGTCGGCCAGCCAATAACTGGCGCCATCGTAAAAGACGACCACGGGCGGGAATTCAGCCCCGTCGGCCATCGCGTCCATGTAGTCGAAAACTGCTTCGAAGTCGATGGCAGCGCGCGGCTGGGTAGCGCCATCGGTACGAATCACGTCGATCTTTAAGAGGTTGCGTTCAGGCATTGCCCCCTCCAGACCGCGCGGATGGATGGACATCCTGTTGCTTCACCACGCCTCCGGGCGGCGAGAAGTAGCTGTCGTCGATCCCGGCGGCGAGGAGCGCCGACCG
>JAPKZC010000828.1:0-10447 GCA_026394025.1 Candidatus Solibacter sp. | reverse complement strand
CTCATTTCACTCGGCGTGTACCAGCACAGCGCGCGCGCCATTTCGAGGAGGACGCTCGGGAACGGTGCCAGAGCGCGCTCCACGTCAAGCCAGAACTGCTGGCGCTCGACGGACGTCGGCGTTTGATCGGTAATGCCATCGACCATTTCGCGGGCGTCGTCTGGGTAACTTTCCTCGACGGCATGCTTCCGGCGGACGGCCAGGCGGTAGCGCAGGATAGAGGCGATTTCTTTGTCCATGACCCTGGAAGCGAAGGTTCGGACCGAGGCGCGGCCGCCATCGAACTTGCCGAAACGGCTGTAGAAGGTGGCCACCAACTGGCTGGCAACATCGTCGCGGTCATCAGGCGCCAGGCCGCAGCACCCGATCAACCGCAAGGCCTTCTGCCGCGCCAATTCGCGCGCGATTGGGAAGACTTCTTCGAAAGCCACGTTACTCACGGCGGCCTCCGGAACTCCCGCGGAGCCTGCCTCCGGGCAGTTCGATTTCCATCGAGAACGGGAGGCCGTGGCGCACCGCGAGGCAACGGATCTCTCCGTCTTCGACCTCCCGCGTGTACTCGAACAGGTCGACTGCCTCGCCCTTCAGGTCGAAATCGGCGCCCCGGGTAGAGACGGGCTCGTATCGCCCGGTGCCGAACTTCAGGTCGCGCACCGTGACGGGCCAAGGATCGAGAACAGGCTCGCCGGCGCGGACCCGGAGAAACTCGATTTGGCCGAAGCCGATCTCCCTGATCGCATTAAGGAGGGTCCGCTCCGATGGAAGCAGATCTTTGGTGGACGAGGGACGGCTGCGTTTCATCGCGCCACCTCGGGCTGCGCCTCTCCGCCGGCAGGACGCCGACTCAGCCACTCATGGACGTCGGACGGCGCATAGCGCACAAGCTGTCCGACTTTCCGGTAACGCGGGCCACGCTCGATGGTGCGCCAAAAGCGCAGAGTCCCAATCGAAACTCGCAACAGCCGTGAGAGTTCCTTCTCGTCAAGTAGTGTTTCCAGGGTTTGATCGCTCATTTTGCCTGTCACTCCCGCCTTCAACGCGGTTGGTACAAGGCAATAGTCGGACGGGAGATACTGGGGAAATCAACCCTGGGAAACTGGGGAAAAACTGGGGAAACATCTGTGTGCAGGGAAAGGGTGTTCAAGTCTGAGGGCGCGCTGAATGGATCGGTGCCGCTTGCGCGGCGGCCAGGGTTGGCGTGAAGCTACAGAGGCATGGGCAGATGCGGGAGGCATCGTGCCGTGTTGGAGGGCTTACCGAATTGATCGAACTTTCGACGCGGGTGGAACCTCGGGATCGGTTTCGTCGCCCCGCACGGCCTGCATCGCAAACCGGATGGCCGGTTCGCGGTATCTGCGCACCAGCGCTTCGGCCATCTCCCGCGTCAGTTCGACGCCCGGCTCGGTCCGGACATCCAGCTTCCCGCTGAGTGTACAGGGTCGCCCCGGCAAGATGAATTCGACCTCCCACAGAGAGGGTGCTGTTCGGTTGATGGTGATCCTCATGAGGCACTCCTCTGGGGTTTCCCGTTCCCCAATCCGTCCCGAAGCACACGCTCAATAGCAATGCACGTCGAGTAGTGATCCGGGAGCTTGCCGTGAAGCCACTTGTAGTAGTCAGCCTCGTCCTCGCCGGCTGCGACCTGGATGTCCTTAACCTTGCATTTGTGCCGCACCGTGAATTCCTTGACGGCGCGCGGACGGTCCGCAACCGGCGTAGGCATTGGACGATCCGGGTCGGCTGGGGAGTTCAGTGCCGCGAACTGCCCGTCATCCGCCAACCCGACGTGATCCTCGATGGCGAGGAAGGCAAGGCCCCGGCGTTGCACGTGCTCCTGAACCTCCACGCTGCGATGGCTGTTCGTCGGCGCCACAATGACAAACGGGCCGGACACATCCAACAGCAGGCGCTCCATGGCGGCACGGAACCTCGGCGTTGCCGGGAGCACGAGGAGGAATACGGGCAGCCCCCTGGTCTCCTGCCGGAGGGAGATGCCAATGGCCCACGTACAATCGCCGCGCGGCACGGGTGGTTGCCATCGGAGACCGAGCGCTGCCGCGAATGTTCTCGTGATCCCACCGATGTTCAATTCCTGTACCACCACGTCCCGCGCCTGCAGCGGCACGTCGGGGCAGACTTTGTACGGATCCCGGCAGAGGGCGGCGTAATTCCCGTCCCCGTAATCAACGATCCGGCGGGGGCAATGGCCGGGACTGGGGTGCGGGCACGGATACAGTCCACCGACAATGTCCGTCGCGCACAAATGAGGCCGCAGCAACTCGAAGTGCGGACCGGCGTATTCCGCCCAGAACGCTGGGATTGCCTGCAGGCCCGATACGCGCTCAAGCGAATGCCAAAACCGATTCAAATCTCTCATCTTCCGCCGCCGTTCCCACTAGTACGAATTCCCGCAAATGCAGCCACTGCTCAATGATGCTGGCCTCTTCACCCCGACCGTACTTCGCGATGTTCCGCGGCTGGATTTCCAGCGGCCGGTGCCTCAAAAACGTCGATCGCTTTCACGCTATCGACAAGATTAAGCGGCCCGTCGCTGGCATAATCGATGTCCACGAGCCTCACCCACTCCATGCCGCCGACGTCGCGGCAGTATAGAGCGGCCGCGCCGTACTTCTGGAGCGGCGCCAGCGTGTACTTCTCGGCGTAGACGAACTTGTCCGGATCGCCAAACAGGTGAAGGCCGACCTTCTCCCGGTAGAGGCGGAGATCCCACGGTCCACTGGCGTTCATGCGAAGCTCGTTGTGGACCGGGTCGTAAATCACCTTATCGGTCCGCTCTGGCCGGAGGAGGCTGCACGTGGATTGCGCCCCTTTACGGATGAGCACGCGCTTGCACGGCTGCCCGTGCTGGATGAGGAAATGCGCTTCGCTGCCCACATCGGTGCGGACAACAACGCAGCCGATCCCCCGTTTCTTCGATTGGAAGCTGCTTTCCAAGTCCTGTTGAAGCGGGCCGAGATCCGTCGGAATCTTGTTCAGCGGCACGACTTTCTGCGGATCGCGCGCCCGGAAACTCTCGAACTTCCGGCGGCGTTCCACCATCTGTTCCCTGTCCTTCAATTGCAGAATCTGCGGCGCCACCAGCCAGATCCGGGCGGCAAGATCGCAGGCGGTCGCCTCCAGGTCCACCTCGATGAAATTCCGCCGAGCGATGTCCAGCAACTCGTCGAAGTTGCCGTCCGTTCCCACGGCGGGGATGACGTGCAGCCCTTCGATCACATCGGAGTCCATACCCTCATCCGGAGTGGCTAGGATGCCGGCCAGGCACAGATAGTCGATTTCCACGCTGGCTGATTCCGGCAAAGTCATGCCGTTGGCTTCCAGAAACGCGCGGCAGGGTTTCAGGATTTTGATCAGCATCACCGGGGCGATTGTCTGTAAAATGTCGGGATGACCGAAAGTTCTCGGCGGGTTGAAACAGCCCATAGGAACACACTCCGAGGTGAAATGCCTCTGTACCGTCAGGCCTAAAGAAAACCGCGATACCAGCGGCGAAGGACCTGAATGTTACCCGAAAAATGCAGTGTACCATGGCGAACAAATAGCGAAGCTGTCCCGCAGGCTATCCTGTTGATCTTGGGGCGAATTTAGTCCTTGCCAAGAATTCGCTGTGGCAGGCTGAGGAAATCGGTTGGAGCGTAAGTCATTGATAATACATGGCACTGTCCGACGACTCGATTCGGTGTTAGATTAGACTCGCAACAAAATCGGAGCCCCCGGATCTTCCCAGGTTCGCGAGTGGCGTGATCGATTCGCATCGTGGAGGCGCGGTTCCGCATATCACCTCGCTAGGATTGCCACCAAGGACTCCCCCAAAACCACGCCGCGATTAGGTTCGTTGGAGATCAACCTCCAGCTGAGCCCACGCCTCAAGCAATGTGAAACACGAGCAAACGAGAAAGCCGAGCTGAGTCTCCTCAGTGTCACGATGCTGGCCGTAGTCGCCTATCCCCCACAAAGAGTCGACAAGGAGGTACGTGGATCTCCGAATGCAGGTGTCCGTGGGGCGATGCTGACCCGTCAGCTGGTCAAGTAGCTTGCACTGACTTCCGTCCGCTGGAATGCTGGTGAAAGGGGTAACCCTGATATTCCTCTCACTCTGCAGACTTCGCCAATGCTCGGTCCACGCCACAGGAATTCTACGGTCTGGCAACACCCTCCGCCAGACCAGAAACAAGAGCTGCCGGGCCGCTTCGCGAAATAGCGCGAGTGAAGTGTTTGGATCATCGAACGCGTCGATTATTTTCTCCGTCACTCGAAGCAGGTGCTCGTCGATCGGAGCCCGCGCCGCGAGGCGATATTGCAGGAGCACTCGGACATTTTGACCGAACCGATCTGCCGTCCCAAACAGATTCGTCATCAGTTCTGACTGTGCGCCAAGTTCACCCTCTGCAACGCTTCGGATTGCCCGGCATTGAAACTGAACTCGACTGCCGGCGCGGGACAGGTAGCCCCGCTGAATCAATGGCCTAACATGGCGAGCGGATGCGCCCGAGAACTCGTCGGCCCGACCCGACGCGACGCTTGTCAGAATCTCCTTTTGTTCCGGCGTGCAGTCATCCCAAAGGTCCTGGAGGTACCCGGACGGATCGTTCAGCAAGTCCGCGCCCTCTTCGTTGACAATTTCCGGGGTCAAGGATTGCCCGGCGTCCAGCCGTGCCCACAGTCTCTGGCCAAGCATACTGACCAGGAGGGGGAAACCTCCCGACCAATTAAAGAGCTCGGTATCACGACGGTTACGCCGGCATCCCGAAAGGGGGTCACGAACTCCTCTACCTCTTGCCGGGTCAACGCCTGAAGAACAACCGGATCGGGAAAAAGGTTATGGAATGGCGAATCTGCGGTCTCAAGAGAAGCGCACAGGTCACGCAGCGGCTTTCGGCTAGTAACTAAAAACCGGATGCTCTTCGTACATTTGACGGCGAGGGAGCGTAGATTCTCCAGCAGTCCGGCAGTGAGCGCGGTACCTATTGGCAATGCATCGAATCCATCCATGCACACTACGAGGCACTTCCCGGAGTTGTGCAGCCATTCGAACACCGTCTGAAGAGCTTCAAGTGACGACCACCCGTCCGTCTGCAAGTCCTTGACAAGGCCATCTTCAATTCGTCTCAGCGGTTCCGCGAGCCGATTTCGAAACTCATCCAGGAAGTCACCGTCACTCGTGAACCGTTTTTCCTTTAGGTTCCACAACAGACTGCCCGCGAATTGGCCACCTTCCTCATCGACTTTCGCGGCCAGTCGGTGCATTAGGACCGTCTTGCCGCCATGCCGAGGTCCCACGATGGACACCTGGTTGTTGACGAGCTCATTGCGAACGCGCAGCAGCGTCGATGCTCTTCCTCTGCAATCCGAGATCTCGATGCCACGAACGCGAAATGGGGATCCTTCCATGGGCTTTTCCTTGCTCCTTACTCCAGCCGTGCGGCTGCAAGATGAGTTTCCGGATCCTCATTTTCGTGCAGCCATAATGAGAAGAGAGGAACATTAATCCGGTACGAAACTCCAAAGACAGTTTCTTCGATTGCTACTACTTCGAGCTCGCGCAGTTCTTCTAAGTCCTGCTTCAGCGCCATTCGCGTGTACGGCAGGCCGGCCTCTTCGAGTTTGGTGAAAAGTAGCTCGAACGTAACGCGGTCCGGTCCTTTGGCGCATTGATCGATCAAAAACGCCAGAGACCTCTGGCGCGCGGAACTGATGTAGGTTCTGAAGACGTCGCGGAAGTAGATGCTGGATTCCGCAAATCGCTGTGCAGCTTCCTCCACCATTTCCGGCGCGACCGCGTGATCACCGCGTTCAGTGCTCAGGGTGAACACCTGGTGGCAGAGGGACTGAATTAGGTAGGGTTGCCGCGCGGCCAGCTCGCAGATCCGGTCCACAGCTGCCGGGGAATAGACTAGGCGGCCGGTGGCTGGCTCTGTGACAAGTTGGCGCGCGGAGGGCATGTCGAGCGGGCCGACCGGCTCGACCACGCCAAGGCCGAACAGAATACCCCAGTATTCCTCTTGCAGTTTCTTGATCCGAGGTGAGCCGGAGAGGACTGTTGCAATTCCTCTCTGATGCTGAAAGAGCGCCCGGAAGTTGTCGAGGACCTGCGGATTCAATGTTCCGGCATCTATCCCGTCCTGGAGTTTTTCGAACTCATCCATCATCAGCAACATCCGGAGAGGTCGTAGTTCTTTCAAGAGTCGGGAAAGCAGGGAACGGAATGAGTCAAACGGGCCTACGCCAGAGGAGTCCGCGCCGGAAAAGAGCAGTGGCGCCGCGTTTGACGCGATGGTCTCAACGCGATCGGCGTCTGCGGCTGGGACAAATCGCAGCACAGCATCAAGAACGTCCCTGGCCAGCATTCGAAACAGGGCATGCGCGGTAAAGCTGCTGTCGGCGGCTCCTGAATCGGTGCTCTGGAAGTCTGAAAACACTGGAATCCAGCCAGGCAAGGCTGCCGGCGCCAGGAGCTTTTTCAAAATCGAGGTCTTGCCGGCGCGGCGATTTCCACGCAATATCAACACGGCAGGATCGTCGCCAACGGGGAGCGCGTCGCTGATACGTCGGATGATTCCGTCGCGGCCATAGAGGCGGTCCTCCGATTCGATGGGCGTACCAACCTTGTACGGATTCCCCTTAGGCCTGGTGTCGTTTGTCGTTGCACCGGCCAGGCGGGACTCAATGGGCAAACTGGTCGATCCACTCCAGCTTTCGCCGTTTAGGAGTTGCCCCTGCCACCGGACTGTAAGTAAGACAGGGCCAGCGGGTTGGGCGGGAAGCGATATGACCCACCGCGCGCTCGCTCCACCAGACAACAGTGACAAATCGTGGTGCTCTGGTGGGTTTTCTACGTTGAGCTGAAGCTTGCGGATCGGGGCGATGCCGGTATTCTTGAGTTCCAGGTCAATCTCGGTTGGCCGGTCTGCCGGTATGAACGGGTCTCCAATCTCAATTGCCAGCCCTACCGTGCGAGTGATGCGCTTGCATTCCGTGTCTGCAGCATCAAGCACGACTTCGCACAGTGCCGTGAACTTCTCGGCCGCGCGCGAGGCCAGTGCATCTTCCTTGCTGTCGGAGTGGAGGCGATCCTTCGATCCCATCAACTCGTGCATGGCCAATTTATCCCAGGCTTGCAGCGCGCCATAGCGATCCATCCCTGGCGGTAATTCCATGGCATCGAGTAAATCGAGCGTGTGGTGCGCCCACGATAAGAGCGACTGATGGAACGCATCCCGGTTCGTGCCGGCGTTCGTGTACGCCTCGTTCGCCTTACTGACCATCAGCACGAAGCGCTGCAGGGAATCCCACCACTCCTGCGTGTAGCCTTTACCATTGCCTGCTTTGGTGAGAACCTGAACCCACTGATTGTTTAGCAGCGAGGAGATCCACACCGACTCACCGCTCAGCGCGCTGAACGCCTCCAGGACAGCATCGGCGTCGCTCACGTCTTTAAGCTGCTGTGCGAGCCTCTTTTGTTGTTCTGCGGTGAACGCAAGCAGAGGCATCTGCTTCAATATGCGAGACGAGAAATGCTGGATGACGCTCCCGGAAGCGCCGCCACGGATCCATTCCTGATAAGGAGCAGTTTGGAGCAACCGCATCAGAGCCAGCGGAGTGAAGGCCCCCCGCGACCGGATCACGATAATACTCTTGGCCGCAACCGCGCCGGCCAGTCCTTCCGGAACTAGTCCCAGGTTTCCGACCGTACCGGAGGCCGTCAGCAGAATATCGCCGACGCGCAGGCGATGCCGATCGCGGACCCGTTCCATGCCCTTCTCATTCAGAGACATCGAAGGACGCCGGACCGACGGCTCACTGGTCGACTCGCGCTTGTTACGTCCAACATCCTGTACACGGACTAGAGGAACCAGGGGCAACGCGACCGCCTCAACGGGCGAGATCACCCCGTGGGTTCGCGTCTTCGTGCCTGAGGATTTCGATGAGTAGTCAACCTCGACGACGCCTTCCTTCTCGTAACCGACGCCAGGAAAGAGATCAGCAACCTCGCCCAACGTAATCCGATTGAGACTCTCGTCGCGCTCTTTGAGCTTCTTCAGGAAATCTTCAAGTGCCTGCTCGCCAGTCTCCTTGGCGACCAACTCCCAATGACGATTCGCCAGATTCTGCGCCGGGACTGTCCACGCCAAACGCACCCCATGCAGCTCCGGAAGCTTCTGAAGTGTTCGGATCGATTTGCCTTCATTTTCGCCGGCGGGCAGTAGACGAATCAGCTCCAGTTTTTCAATGAAGTCGCGGAACCGTTCGGAATCGCCAGCGGATGTGACGTACCCCGTTTCGAGGTTGAAATCGTCGAAGGTGTCCATGTGCTTCATCGCCAGGCGGTCCAGGTGCCGCTCCCGAACCGCCTGGGCCTGAACCTGCGTCAGGAGCGCCTGCCGGTAATGAACTGCGTCCAGCAGAATTCCACGGCGGTTGCCTGGCTCTGCGTGGCTCTCCAACCCTTCGTCCCAGAGCCGTTCGCCGACGAATACGACTTCTTTCGCAGGTTCACGCCGGCTAACACAGAGGATGCTGGCTTTTACGTTCGTACCCTGCAGCCAACCCGCAGTAAGAGAAACGACGGCATCGAGATGAAATTCTTCGAGCATTTGCCGCCGGATCACCTCGTCGGCGCCGTGCCTGAAGAGGACCCCGTGCGGGACCACGATGACGGCCCGCCCGCCTAATTTGAGGTGCCCGAGAATATGTTGCAGAAAGCCAGACTCAGCCGTATTGGCCTTCACGCGGAATTGATCCGCCTGCCGGGCAGTGTAGCCAAAGGGAAGGTTCGCCATCACCACGTCAAACCCTTCGGTGCTGCGATCTCGAGGCAACGCCCTTTCCAGGGTGTTGCCGAGCTCGAGGTTGGGTTGTGCCACACCGGCGAGAATCACGCGCGCCAGACCAATCAGCCAGGCGGAAGCGTTGATCTCAACTCCGAATACCGAGCGCTCCTGGACCTCGCGCCATCCGGCCGGCGGCAACGATTCCGCTCCACTGATGACGCGGCGGGCGGCCTCCGAAAGGAATCCACCAAGTCCAAAGCAAGGATCATAGACTCGCTCGCCTAAACGCGGGGCGGCCAGATCGACAACCAGTCTGACAAGATTTTCGTCTGACGCAAACTCCGCGGTGTACTTGGTGCTGTTGATGTAGCGAGCGACAGCATCTTCAAAGAAAACGCAGAGATCTCGTTTGCCCTGCGCCGTCGCGAGCGGCATTTCCCCAACGGCGCGCCTAGCGGCATCGAGGATCGCGTCCATACCCGTAGCCAATTTGACTGCCGCCGGGATTCGCCGGAGATTCCGCATCACCGGACCATCAGTGCTAGACGCGAGTCTTGCACAAAGGCTCTCGATGGCCGGGGCCAAAGCCTTGATCGGCGCTTCGGCAATTCGAGACCAACGTACGTCGGCTGGCAGCGGCGAGTCGTAGTCCTGATCGTCAAACGATGCGACGGCCTCGCGTTCCGCCTCTTCCAGCTCTGCCTGGTGCAAGATCACAAACGACGCCAGTGCCCGCAGGAACTCGCCAGCGGGATCGACAAGCCCGGACCGGGAACGGTCCAATAGCGGGAGGATCTCTTCCCAGCGGGCGAGCGGATCTGTCGTCGTTTGAGACACCGTTCTAAAGTTCTCCTGCAAAGGCTTGGCGCAGCAGCGACTTTCGAACTGCTGCGGATTGCTTTTGATCAAGTTGGCTTACCACGCCGACAGCCGCCTCGCGAGATTCCCGGAGCGAGTCGACGATTCTCTGCTGGACGTCGATTGGTGGCAACGGGATCTGCATCGCCCCGATTTCCTTCGCGTTGATGTTGACCATACCGATTGCACGACGTGCAGTCCGGAGGATGTAGTCGCGACCGATACGGCCGTTTATCACTGCGCAGACATATTGTGGCAACGCCCTGTTGAATTCGAGTCGAAGGCGAATGAGATACGACGCGAAGACCCAGTCGCCAGGCGGTGCATTTTCGAATACTGCGGCTTTGCCGACCAGCTCAAGGCTGTTGGTACGATTAATGAGTAAATCGCCGTGAAGCAACTTGTATTTAGAAACCTCAGGCGGGCTGAGATGTACCTTCTTGACATCAGAGAGATCAAGATGACCACTCTTGATATTTCCCATGCGCAGCATGTCGGTGCCCGAATCATCCCCGGCTGATTTCTTTGAAGTCCCATATTGAGAAAGCGACGTCAGTGACCCAAGAGAGACTATTGGACGCGCTGCTTCGGGAAGGGCTGTCACTGCGTCGTAAAAGACGGCGGTCTCAAGGGCGCACGCCTCGAGATTCATCACTCTAGCTACTTTCTGGCGCAAAAATGAGGGTCTAAGTTCCGTGATTTCATTGCTGGCCTGACCGGCGTTTAGCTGGTGCGCACAAGTTGCTTTGCCTGCCAACCAGGGCAAGCGGTTTGCCGCGGGGATGTGGTTGAGAGGA
>JAPKZC010001050.1:6135-14846 GCA_026394025.1 Candidatus Solibacter sp. | reverse complement strand
GGGCCGGTGTACGAATCGATGACGGTCAGCGGCAATGCGATTCGTCTGAAGTTCTCGCACGTCGGAGGCGGCCTGATGGCCAAGGATGGGCCGCTGAAGTGGTTCGCAATCGCGGGCGCCGACCGGAAGTTCGTGCACGCCAACGCGAAGATCGAAGGCGACACCGTGGTAGTCAGCAGCCCCGTGGTCAGCGCCCCGGCCGCGGTGCGCTATGCCTGGGACAACTACCCCGAAGGCTGCAATCTCTACAATGCGGCGGGCCTCCCCGCCGCTCCTTTCCGCACCGATCGATGGCCGTATGAATACTGAGTTCGTTTGTATGGGACGTCTCCATAATTCTACTGCGTTGACATACGGAACATACGGAACAAGCTGCTAGACCGACAAATGGGTGCATGATATAATCGCACAGCGAAAGACCCTCAAGCCGTCGTCCATGCTCACGATACGCGATGAACAGATTCGCGCGTTTTCGCTCGTGTTGTTCGAGCGATGGCTGCAATCGCACCAGCGTCAATTCTTCCCAAAACAGACCGCCGGATTAACCGACGCCGAACTGGGCCAAACCGTGCGCTCCGCGATCGCCAAAGGGCGACGATACGGGTTCATCAAGGAAGCCGACCTCTGCCGCTTCACGGACATCATGCTGGTGATGGGCGCCGATTTCGATTCCGATCCGCGGATGCCCTGGGGGGCCGCCATTCTGAACGATCCGGAATTGGGCCGTCCAGGCCTGCGCATCGAGATGCTGCAGGAAGCGGCAAGCGCACATTTGCGGAAACTGGCGGAACCGCCCGCCCCCGGATCGGTCGAGGATGACATCGACGACCTGGAGGAGGAGGACGAGGAAGATGTAGAACCGGCCGAAGAAGAGGAAGAGCCACAGGACGAAGACGACGAGGAGGAAGAGGAAGAAGAAGAGGAAGAAGAAGAGGAAGAGGGGGACGAGGAAACAGAGGACGACGAAGACTACCAGGGCGAAGAAGAAGAGGAACAAAGCGAGGTTCGATGACAGCCACGGCACCCCCGGAGTTCAAGCGTGTGTGATTTCGACGATTCATCCGCAGACGCCGTCGTGCATGGCCCCCCGTCCGCGATCATGGGCTGCAAGCCAACTCCTAAGGTTTCTCCCGTTATTGCGGTGGCGGCGCCGAAAATCGTCCTGGTGAGGAAGGGTTATCAGGCCACGAGCCGTCGCTTGGCCGTGAGGCTGGGAACCGACGTGAAGTTCACCGGCACGGCGACGCTCGATTCGCCCACGCCCGCTGCCATTAACATCTACGATTCCAAAGGCCGAGTGCAATTCCTGCCCTTGAACATCACCGGCCCCAAGATCTCGCGCACGCTGACGCTTTACATTGAAGGCGCCGCCGCCAGTGCGGGTCTCAACACCACGCAGCTATCGCTCTCGCTGGCGGGCGGCGACAAGACCATCGTCCATAGCCCGGCAATCGATAGCTTCACCTGCGTCGAGGTAACTCTCCAACTATGTCAATATAAGCCCGTGCCGGGCGGAGGCGATCCCGCGCAGGTGCCCGACCAGATTCAGGGCGGTAGGAACCTTCACCTGCAGACGCCGGGCTGGTGGGCCGGCCGCGCCTTGTTGATTGTGCGACAGGCTCAGCCGGCCGCCTATACCGGGAACGTCGTCCTCCAGTCGCAAGGCGGCAAGGTGCGGACGTTTGCCTACGGGGATGAAGTTCCAGCGGGCGGTCAGGCGGCGCAGGCCGACCCTTTGTCGACGCCCAACGCCACTCTTGGCGCGCCCCTCAGGCTGTGGGTGGAGGGCGCGGCTGTCAGCCGAAGGGTGCTCGATACCGGATTCACCCTCGGCATTTCGGATCTGCCGGGCGTCGAGGGGGATCGCGCTAATATCACAGTTGTGGGGGCGGTCCTGAATATCTACGATGTGCCGCGCAGGACCGGGCGCACGCCTCCGAGAATCGCCGATGGATCGAAAATGAATCCGGGCCGGGCGCTTCACTTTCAGGACGGGCCCAAGAATTTCGCGCGCGCCATGGTGAAGGTGAAGCGGGTTCAGCCCAAGGCCTGGACCGGCAATCTCGAAGTGCGGGTCTGGGACCAGCCCGGGGCGACCTATGCCAACCCGAGGGCGGCGCTGTTCACCGGCGCGGGAGCGGCCGACCCCGCGTATGTCAATCCCGTCGCTCATCCGGGCGGTGTTCCGAAGGCTGGGGCCGTGCTTTGGGCGGAGGGCGCCACCACCAGTGGAGCCCTGCGAGATACCGAACTTCACCTGCGGGTTACCGACGCCGAGGGATTTGCCGATGCCGCCGCAATAACGGTTCACGAATTCCGGGTTAGCGAGATTACGTTTAACGGCGTCAGGGATATCCACTACGCGCGCATCCCCACCGCCGGAAGTTATATTCTCACTCCTCCGGCGGATCCCCCGGCCACGCACCTCGCCTCCCAGCTTCGTCCCGCTGCGGGCACGCCTCACTGGAGAAGACAGGCCGGTCTGAATCCGGCTGCAGAGTTCAGTTGGCCTGCCGTTTATGGGCGGCGCGACGCGTCGGGCGTGGGCCCGCCAACGCTTGACGCGACGCTTGAACTGTTTCCCAAGGTTGCCGGTGTGGTGACGGCGAGGATCCAGGCGGATAGCGGCGTTGCCGGTGTCAGGACCGAGGAGAAGGCAGTGACTTTCACCAACGGCGACGCGGTGGGAGTAAATTTTGCGATCGAACGTATCCCCAATACGGTCAAGCGCCTCAATGGGATCGAGTTGCAGTGGAACTTCCAGGGACCGGCTCATAAGACGAAGCATACGTTGTTTCTCGTGGATAAGATGCCGAGGGCCGCGAACAACCTCTTTGTAGATGAGTATCTCTGGGAGATATTCGAGTGGTCTTGCGGTTGGGCTGACGGGGTGAAGAAATCGAGCAACGTTTTCAACGCCATCTGGAGTCACTTCCATCCCGCGGCGGCTGCGCACGATACCGGATTGGTCTACTGGAGGAATTGGAATGCGGTTCCCGCTATCGCCCCGGCCCAGGATTTGGTCACCGCGATTCACTCGCAGGACCATTTCAATCCCGCGCAGCAGAATGCCGCCAATTGCACCGTTTTCGATCGGATTCTGATGAACTGCCTCGGCGCCCACGGAATTGCCTCGGCGGAAGTTATACTCACGTGTCCACCCGGTGCGTTTATGAATGCAGGGAACCACTATCGGTGCATGGACTGGAATGACACGACGGTCGACGGCCAAGGAAACCTCGGCGGCTCACCGCCGGGTTGGAAAAGCCATTGGATCGCAGCCGTGAAACTGGGGGGGTGGAAGTACTACGACGCGTCTTGCGGGGACGGACCGGTGAAAGCGCCAACGCCGGGCGTCGCGGTCTCCCCGATTGACGTCTTCAAGTTCGAACCTATCACCGTTTTAACTTTCAGCTGCGTCCAACTACCGGTGGTGGGTCCGGGCGTTTGGATATACCCGGCGCGCAGCGCCCGCCGGTCGGTTCCGCCGCACCTGGACGGAACTTTGCGATGGACGAACAAATGAGCCGCCATCGAGGAAGGCCGGTGGGGACGCGGGCTAGCGGGGCGATTGCCTGGTTTGCCGCCGCACTTATGGGTGTCGCGGCGGGAGCGCTACTGGTAGCGAAACTGTTCACAATATCGGGAGGCGAAGCTATGACGCCGGTTGCGGCCGTTCCTTTCTATCAAACCAAGGCGCTGGAAGACGTGGCGGCCATCGCGGCCGGCGCGAGCGCGTATCTGGTGACCGTGGAACACACCTATGAGAGGGGGCCGGAAACCGCGGTAGGGCCCTCGGAAAAGACCGCCCTGCGCCTCTGGGCGCCGGAAGGGACGGAAGGACGTTTCCACGAAGCGTCGCACGAGTCTGCCGTTCTGCCCCCGGCGAAATCCCTGGTGATGGCGCACCAGAAGGGCCGGTTGATCGCCGTGGCGCTGCTGAACCAATCCCTGCCCGCGTGTCTGCTGCATGCCGATGCGACGAATCTGCCCAAAATCGCGGGCTTCGGCGCGCCCGCGCCGCTTGCGCTCGACGAGGCGGAAGCCGCGCAGGTCCAACTCAGCGTTGCGGAGATCTGGAAC
Organism: Candidatus Solibacter sp.; assembly: GCA_026394025.1. GTDB lineage: Bacteria > Acidobacteriota > Terriglobia > Bryobacterales > Bryobacteraceae > Solibacter. Next base: position 10,763 of record JAPKZC010001050.1, on the reverse strand, counting down.
ACGCGGACCCTTGCCCCGCAGGAATGGCTCTTTCATCCCAGCGTCACGCCAATTCCCGGCACGGGCGATGTGGCTATCGCCATGAATACCGCTGACGGCCACGCAGTTGCGTGGATTTCGGACGGAATGCGAAGATCCGCTCGGGCCGCGTTCGTTCCGGGCGCGCTCAACCCGATATTGGTCCAGCGGGGCGGCAAGAACTACCTGCTCTATCGCGAAATGCCGCCGGGCTGGAGCATCTACTTTCACGATCTTCGCTATTCCACTCATTACGGACCGATCGCGCTGCCGCTGATTATGGCTGAGCTCGATGCGGCGGGCGCGGCCGCGCACAAAATCGATTTGTCGAAAGAGACAGCGGGGGATCTCGCGGTGGGATCCGTCTTCGATTTCGCCGCCGCTCCAGGGGTAGGGAATCGGATGGCGCTCGCTGTGATTGCGGGTTCGACGTCCGCGCCCGAATTGCGCGTTTACGTCACCGGCGAATCCGGCGGGGCCCTGAGGCTCCTGCGCTCGGCGCCCCTTCGCGCTGTGCCAGACCGGCTTACCATGGCGGCTACGGACAAGCAAATATTGCTCGGATTGGCCTACAAGGGCAGGGCCGCATACGAAGTGGAAGGCTTGACCGCCGGCTGGGAGTAAAGCGCCCGGGCGCCACGCGCGGGACGGGGGTTTACGGGCGGGCACATTGCGGGCGTTCCGCGCACCTAATCCTGTTCGCCGAGAATTTGGGGCATATGTTTTGCCGAGCTTCGCAACGACCTGCGCCAACCGATCAGCTCATCCTGGTGCTTAGGGGCAGTTGAATGGGATACCCCAGCCTTGGGCCGGATCGGTAATTCGGCCCTTTTGGCAGGTAGCAGCATAAGGCATACATTCATAATTGCCACGCAGGTACAGGTGACGTAGACGGAACGAGCTGCGGTGTCATCGCTCGGCGGCAACGCTTGGTCTGGCGCAAGTAATCGGTACGGAGTGTTCGAGTCCAGCGCGGCAAGGGCGGAGCTTTACGGGTCCGCCCGCTAAAACGAAGACGGAGTAAACGGAGTACGGCGTGAAACTCTGGGAGCTTCCTTAGCAAAACCAGATTGATGGGGGGGTGGTGGCCTTGCACAGACTCGAACTGTGGACCTCTCCCGTGTGAAGGGAGCGCTCTAACCAACTGAGCTACAAGGCCAAGCATAATCAGGTTACCACACTGAAAACCGCGCCCTCAATCGAACCTGTCGAGCACCGTCGTGCACCCGGCGATTCCGCAAGGGGTCCCTCGGCTGGGGGCAGTTTGCTGATTCGGTCTTCGAGGTCGCAGGGAATGCAGCCGCAGCGGCGTTGCTCCTTGGCGCCTGGGAAGACAGCCGGACACATCGCGACCCGCAGCGCGCCCGGCATCCTCTACACTCTACCCCGAAGCCGGTCGATTTCCCGGCGATCGCGTTTCGATGGTTTGCCTTCCCTCAACGCTTCGAAATGCGGCATCCCTTTGCGCTCTTCCGCCAGCTTCAGTCGCAGTTCCCGGCTCGCTTCCGTCTCACGGTAGAGCGTCTGCGCCACCGCCGCCGGGCCGCGGATTTCACTGAGAGCCAACACCTCCAACTGAAAATCGCCGCCGTCGTTCTTGACCTGCAGCAGGTCGCCGGGATGGACCTCGCGCGCGGGCTTGGCCGGCTGTCCGTTGGCTTCAATTCTGCCAAGGTCACATGCCTTTGCGGCCAGCGAACGCGTCTTGAAGAATCGCGCCGCCCAGAGCCACTTGTCCATTCTCACGCGGGTCATGATCCCATTCAGTCGCCGGCGCCACATGCCGACAGAATCTTCTCCCGTATCCCCGCCGGATCGAACGCGGCGTGATGGTAGATTTCCTTCGGACTCCCGGAGCGCGAGAAATCGTCCATGCCGAAGGTGCGCTCGCTGTGATCGCCCGGGAGCAGGAACGGATACAGGAAGCCGCGCCAGCCGTTGTGAAGCGCCACCACGTACGGGCGCTCCTCATCGGGGAAGATCGCGGCGGCTTTGCCAGGATGGTGGCGCCGCAGTTCTTCGAACAACTGCGGGGAGGTCACGGCGACGATCTTCACGTCGTGGCTGGCTTCGATGTCGGGCAAGATCTCGAGAGTATTGGCCATCACCTGACCGCCGGATATCGCCAGCACGAGTTTCGGCTTCCCGTTGTTGCGGAAAGCGCGGAACACGTATGCCCCGTTGACCGCTTCGCGAGCTGCCGGTACGCCCTCGCCGCGCCGCAGGACGGGGACACCCGGACGCACCACGCTGAAGACCACGGGCTCGCGGCGGCTCACCGCATGGAACAGCATCTCCACAGCTTCGTTGGCGTCGAGCGGTTTGTAGACCTTGATGCCGGGGTAGGCGGTGAACAGCGACATCCAGAAAAGGCCGTGATGCGTCGGGCCATCCTCGCCGGTCTCCGGTCCATCATGCGCCGCCAGAACGATGAAGAAGGCGTTGGCTTGCGGATTGACAGCGTTGTTGATCAACGTCATGCGGATGGAATTCGCCATCATGCAGGTGAAGACGCCGTAGGAGGCGAAGGCCGTCATGGGGCGGAATCCGCCGGGGAGGGTATCCTGCGCCATGGCGCAGGACATCATCGCCATGTTCTGCTCGGCGATGCCGAAGCGGATCCCGCGGCCCAGTTCGTTGCTCCGGCTGAGGATGCCGTAGACATTTTCCGCCTTGCCGGTGAGGATGCTCTTCATGAGGTCGCCGGCGCCCACATAGAAGAAGGCGGTGTTCTGCATGGCCCAGGCAAACCAGGCCTCGCTCGCTTTGCGCGTGGCGACGCTTTCGCCCTCCTGGAAGACAAGATCCGCGGGCAGTGCGGCGGGGCGCTCGATGGCTGTATAGTCGCGCATGGGGCGGCCAGCCAGCGCGGTCTGCATGCGCTCCACCAGGTCCGCTTCCGGAACCACCAGCGCCGCGGCGGCGCGCAGACGGGCGGTGAGATAGGCGATATCGCTCTCGCCCAGCGCTTCCACCACCACGGCGATATCGCGGGCCACTTCGCCTTTGACGCCGGGAATGGCGAAGCCGAGCTTGCGCATGGCGTCGACATATTCGGCGTGGGGCAGTGGGGTACCGTGGGAATCGCCGGTGCCTTCGAGCCGGCCGTAGTCCGTGCCCTTACGGGTGTGGGCAATCACCACGGTGGGCTGGCCGGCGCCGAATCCATCGGTGGCCAGGCGGTAGGCGTAGGCCAGTTCGCGCGGGTTGTGCCCGTCGGCCTCGATCTCGTTCCAGCCGAGCGCAAACCAGTGGTTTATGTAAGGCGCGGGCATGGCTGCGAAGATGGGGCCATCGATGCCGAAGCCGTTGTAATCCAGGGTGACGACGAGGTTCTCCATGCCGAGGTTGGAGGCGAGGTTGCGCGCTTCGTAAGTCATGCCTTCCTCGGTTTCAGCGTCGCCCGCGATCACGAACGCGCGCGTGGCGAGCCCATTGGAGCGGTGCAGCGCGGCGAAGCCCAGGCCCGCGGAGATGCCGTGGCCGGAGGAGCCGGTAGACGTATCGGCGAGGGCGTAGTGGCTCTCCACGTGGCCGCTGGGTCCGCCCCATTTGCGGAAGCGCGCGAGGTCCTCGGGATAGACCGCCATGGCGGCGAGGTCGCCGGCGAGAGAATCGCCATTGCGGCGCAGCGTTTGATAGACCAGCGCCAGCAGCGCGTGGAACAGCGGACTGCAATGACCCGCCGACCAGACCACGCGGTCTCGTCCGGCTGCCTTGGGATCCCAGGCGTCGAAGCCGAGAGCGCCAGAGGCCAGCAGGGTGACTACCTGTTCGGCTTTGGATGACGATCCGCCGGGGTGGCCGGATTGGGCGCCATCCACCGCGGCGAAGAGCAGTCCGCGCACCACGCGGCACAGGTTGGCGATGCGCGCCTCGTCGATTTCGGGCAACCTTTCGAGCGCGAGTCCGCGCAGGTTGAGGTAGGCGGCTCCCTGCGTTTGATAATGGAAGCGGCCGGGTTCGGCGGCGCGCAGGGCGGTGCGGGCCTCTTGCTCCAGTAGCGGGTATTTTGTGGCGAGGACGGCGGACATGGCGGACTCCTAAATTAAGCCGTATACAGCTAGAGGTATTCTATATCCATTTATCTCTTTTCGGACCCGCTTCCGGTGGGTGAGCGCGCCTGCTCTACAATGTGAAGTCAGCCGCCATGTCGAACTCTACCGTCGATCCCAACCTGCTCACTCTCGGACTTGCGCAGATCGCTCCCTGCTGGCTGGACCGCGCCCGCACGCTGCAAAAGGTGGAAGCGTGGGTGGAGCGGGCCGCCGCTCAGGGGTGTCACCTGGCAGCGTTCGGCGAAGCGCTGGTGCCCGGTTACCCGTTCTGGGTCGAACTGACCGATGGCGCGCGCTTCAATTCGCCGCTGCAAAAGGCCATCTTCGCCGAGTACGCGGAACAGGCGGTGCAGCCCGAAGCCGGACACCTGGACGGAGTGTGCGCCATCGCCAAGGAGCGCGGAATCGCGGTGTACCTGGGATGCATCGAGCGCGCCGCGGATCGCGGCGGACACAGCCTCTATTGTTCGTTGGTGTACATCAATCCGCTGGGCGAGATCGGCTCGGTGCACCGCAAGCTGACCCCCACCTTCGAGGAGAGGCTGGTCTGGT
>JAPKZC010001050.1:0-6104 GCA_026394025.1 Candidatus Solibacter sp. | reverse complement strand
AGAGGCTGGTCTGGTCACCGGGCGACGGGCACGGACTGAGTACGCATCCGCTGCGCAGGTTCCAGGCGGGCGGATTGAACTGTTGGGAGAACTGGATGCTGCTCTCGCGCGCGGCGCTCTACGGGCAGGGGGAAGATCTGCACATCGCGGTGTGGCCGGGAAGCACGCGCAACACCCGCGACATTACGCGATTCATCGCTCTGGAAGCGCGCTCGTATGTGGCGTCGGTCTCGGGCCTGATGAGTCGCCAGGATATCGGCGGCGCGTCCGAGTGGCGGGCACAGGTGAGCGCGGCGGCGCCGCCGATTCTGGCCGACGGCGGTTCCTGCCTGGCGGGTCCGGATGGCGAGTGGATCATTCCACCGGCGCCGGGGAAAGAGACGCTGCTCACCGCAACCATCGATTTCCGGCGGGTGCTGGAAGAACGCCAGAACTTCGATCCAGCAGGCCACTACGCGCGTCCCGACGTGACGCGCCTGCTGGTTGACCGGCGGCGTCAGGGGATCGTGGAATTCCCGTAACAGCATTCAGCCACCGGCGAACGCCGCTTCCGCGATACCATCGGGAAAATGCGTTCGAAATTACTACTGCTCGCCGCGGTACTGCTACCACTGTGTCCCGCGCAAACAGTGCCCACCCCGGAATCGGTGCTGGGACACAAGCCCGGTGAAGATTTCTACCTGGCGAACTACCAGGAATCGCGTGACTACTTTCGCCGCCTCGCCGCCGTCAGCAATCGCATCAAGTTGATCACCGTCGGCAAGACCACGCGCGGGCTCGATTGGGAGATCGCCATCATTTCCTCGCCCGCCAACCTGGCGGCACTGGACCGCAACAAACTGATTTCGCAACGCCTGGCGCGCGGCCGTGGCCTGGACGACGCGGCAGCACACGCCCTGGCGCGCGAGGGCAAAGCCATCGTGCACATCGATGGCGGGCTGCATTCCACCGAGGTCGCCGGCGCGCAGCAGTCCATTCTGCTGGCCTACAAGCTCGTCTCCACCCAGGGCGATCCCGATATCGACGCCATTCTCGACAACGTGATCCTCATGCTGTGGCCCACGCTCAACCCGGACGGCCAGGAAGAGGTGGTCTCCTGGTATCGCAAGAATCTGGGCACGCCGTTCGAAGTCTCGCCGCTGCCCGATCTCTACCAGGAGTACGTGGGGCACGACAACAACCGCGACGGCTACATGAACAACATGCTGGAATCGCGCAACGTGACGCGCACGGAGCTGGAATGGGATCCGGTGATTTTCTACTGCCATCACCAGACGGCCCCGTTCCCCACGCGCATCTTCATTCCGCCGTTCACCGAACCAATCTCCAGCAACATACACCCGCTGATGGCGCGCTGGCTCAACGTGGTCGGTATCGATATGGCCGCCTATCTGGACGAGCACGGCATGCCCGGCGCGGTGCATCGCGTGGGCTTCGATAACTGGTATCCCGGCTTTCTCGATTTCACCCACATCTTCCGCAATTCGATTGCGTTCTTCACCGAGACCGCGCTCTATTCTTACGCCACGACGCACTTCTACACGGTCAACGATTTTCCGCGCGACCGGCAGGCGCTGCGCAGCGAGAGCTACATGCTGGGGGCTTCGATGTCCGTGCTCGATACCGCCGCCAAGCACCGCGAGACGCTGCTCTACAACCGCTACCAGGCCGCGCGCGACAACATGGAGCGCTTCCGCCAGGAACCGCCGTACGCTTACGTGATTCCGCGGGAGCAGCGCGACGCTCCGACGGCCGCCATATTAATCGACAAGCTGCTCATCAACGGCATTGAAGTCCACCAGGCGGCGCAGCCTTTCGCCGCCAATGGCCGCGAGTATGCGAACGCCTGGGTGGTGTTGATGGATCAACCGTTTTCCCCGCTGGTCAAGGAACTCTTCGAAGCCCAGCAGTGGCCCGACTTGCGCACCACCCCCAACGGACCGCCCACTCGTCCCTACGACGTGGCGGGCTGGACCCTGCCCATGCAGATGGGAGTGGAAGTGGCCAGCGTGCTGCAGCCGGTCACGGAGCAGCAACGCGCCGTGCTGCGGCCCATCGATGCCGCCACCCCGCCGGCTGGCGCGGTTTCGGGAACTGGCGCCGTCTTCACGTTGAGCCGCAATGCCAACGCGAGTTTCAAGGCGCTCAACGAAGCCCTGGCAGCGGGCGGGCAGGCGAGCTTCGCCAAAGGCGACATCGTGCTCTCCGGCCTGGACGCCAATCGCGCCGCTGCCCTGGCGCGCAAACACGCGGTTGCCATGCAGGCGGTCGCTAAAGCACCCGCCGATGCCACTGCCACCAAGAAACCGCGCCTCGGATTGTACCGCCCGTGGGCGCCCTCCATCGATGAAGGCTGGACGCGCTGGATTCTCGAAGAGTACGGCTTCACGCCGGTTACGCTGCGCAACGGCGATGTGCAGGCCGGCCATCTGCGCGAGCGCTTCGACACCATCCTGATCGCCGATGCCAGCCAGCGCTCGATCATGGAAGGCTACGCCCCCGGCACCATCCCCGGCGAGTACGCGGGCGGCATCGGGGAGCCCGGCGCGGAGGCGCTGCGCAACTTCGTGCGCGAAGGCGGGACGCTCGTCGCGTTCAACAACGCCACCCTGTTCGCCATCGAGCAGTTCCACCTCCCGGTGACCAACCTCCTGGCCGGCCTCACGCCCGAGCAGTTCTATTGCTCCGGTTCGCTCTTGCGCCTGGAACTCCGCGATGCGGCGCACCCCGCCGTGCAGGGCTTGCCGCGCGAGCCCATCGTGATGTTCGAACGCGGTCCGGCGTTTGAGACGAAATCCGGATTTCGCGGCACGGTGCTGGCAAGTTACCCGCGCGACCGTAATCCGCTGGAGAGTGGCTACCTGCTGCGCCCCGAGCGCATCCAAGGCAAGGCCGCCGCGCTCGAGGTTTTCTACGGCGAGGGCCGCGTGTACCTGTTTGGATTCCGCCCGCAGTGGCGCGGGCAATCCCACGGCGCCTACAAATTCTTCTTCAATGCAATCTACGATTCGCCGGCGGCGGCGAAGCCAACAAGCGCGCCGCGCCCCGCCGGAGCGGCTGCCAACCCGCAGCAGGAGAGCTGGCGTTTGCTGGTCGCCAAGGTTCGCGCCGATCTGGCGGCGATGCTGCTGCTGAATCGCGCGTTCTTCGCGGCGAAGGGACAGGCCGCGGTGGATGAGCGGGTGAAGTTGAACGCCGCGGTGGATCTGTTCGAGCGCGACCGCATCCAGGAAGTGCAGGACACCGCCGCCGGCCTCGACGACGCCGGGCGCCGCAAGGCCGGCGACCTGGTGCGCGCGATGCGGCGGGCATCCACCGAGTTACGCACCAAGGAAATCGAAACCACTGTGGATGCCGATGGACTGGCGGAGCGCTACGGCATCGAGTAGGGGCCGCGCAGTGCGGCGGACCAGTAGCTTCGATTGGACCGGTCTGTCGCTCTCCTGGCGGCTCGCTGTATGCGTCGGCGGGCGGGACGGTCGCTCCAGAACCGGGCAGATGGGGCCTGGCGGGCGTCATCGCGGGCGCGGAAGTGAGGGGCCTTCTACCGCGCAATCACCGCAACATCGAGAGAATCTATTCCCCGCTATTACTAACGTTTAACTCCGAAAACGCCCGCCGTCCCACATGCTGCCAAGGCTCGTAGTGCATCATGAAATAGGAATGTCCTTGAATCGCGTCACTGTCCGGTAGTGGGGTTGGGTTCGTTTCGCATACCCTCCCTCCAACGCTGCCGCGACGTTGCTCACCCCGCTGCGTGGCGATTTTGGTTGTAAACTTTATAGACAGTTGTTGTCTCACCCGTCTCAAATTCGCACACTGGAGAGCGTGACATTTTGGCAACAGAGGCGTCCAAGTTCACAGAAAGCCAAGTTGGAGCATGCAGCATAAAACGACGTAGCGTGAGTTATGGCTCAGGATGCAGCCGGTACGGTAGGCGCCCGAGTGAGTCCACAAGTTGATTCATTGATCCGGGCGGCCCAGGCCGGCGACCAGGACGCTTTCGAGCAGTTAGTACGCACATACGACCAAAGTGTGCTCAGGCTGGCCATGAACCTCCTCCGCTCGCCGGAGGATGCCCGCGACGTCTACCAGGAGGCGTTTCTCCGGGTCTATCGGAACCTGCACGCGTTCCGCTTCGATTGCAGTTTCCACACCTGGCTGTACCGGATTGTGACTAATATTTGTTTGGATCAATTGCGCAAACGGCAGGTTCGGAAGGAGGAGTCCCCGACCATCGAAACCCGCGAGGGGCCAATCGACCGGATGGACACCTTCCAAGAGGAATCCGCGCACGCGGACCCGGAGCGCAGTTTATGGAACCGGCAATTGAAGCAGCGGATTGAAACCGCGCTGCAAGATTTGACGCCGCGCGAACGCATGGTTTTCGAACTGAGGCATTATCAGGGCCTGCGTCTGCGGAACATCGGCGAAATGCTGGGTACCACCGAAGAGGCCGCTAAGAATTGCCTGTTCCGCGCTACCCAGAAAATGCGCGCCGTGTTGGGAGATTTCACATGACTTGCGACTCGATACTGAAACTCATTCCTCTTTACTATTACGGCGAACTCACGCCGGACGAGGAAGAGCGCGTCGAAGAGCACACGCACGGGTGTCCAACCTGTACGCGTGAGTTGGCGCAGCAGCGCGCCTTGGCGGCGGCGCTGGATAAGCGCCAGATTGCGCCGGCGCCGATGCTCCTGGAAGATTGCCGGAGTGACCTCATAGCCGCCATTCAGGGCGGCGCCCCGCGCATCGCGCCTGCCGCGAAGGGTGCATGGCGCCTCTTCCTGGACGCCATGGCGGCATCGTTCAGCGGCCCGTCGTTGAGTGGCCTTGCCCGCCTGCGGCAGCCCATCGGCGCTCTCGCCCTGCTCGCCATCGGGTTCTTCGGCGCGCGCCTGATCAATACCGCCGCGCCCTCCTCAACCGACGATGTCTATTCTACCGTCCGCTCAGTGCAGCCGGATAACGCCGGCGGCGTAGCCATCTCCCTCGATGAGACTCGCCGCAAGGTGGTCAAGGGCCACATGAACGATGGCAACATCCAGCGCCTCCTGCTGGCCGCCGCGCACGAAGACAACCCGGCCGTGCGGGTGGAATCGGTGGATCTGCTGCGCAGCCAGTCCGGATCCAGCGAAGTGCGCGACACACTGCTCAACGTGCTCTCGCAGGACACCAACCCCGGCGTTCGCCTCAAGGCGCTGGAGGGTCTCAAACCGCTGGCCGCCGATTCCGAGGTCCGCAAGACTCTGCGGCGCGTGCTCCTCGCGGACGACAACGCTGCCGTGCGCGTGCTCGTGATCGACCTGTTGGTGGCCAACCGCGACGACAATATGGTGGGCATGATGCAGGGTTTGGTTCAGCAGGAAAATAACGATTCGGTGCGCCGCAAGCTGGAGAAGGCGCTCAGGGACATGAATGCGTCACCCGGTAGATTTTAGGACACTCGCAATTATTCTGCTGCTGCCTCTGACGGCCGTGCCGCAACCAACCGGCATCGTTCGCCAGGGCGATCGCTTTGTGCGCGATTTCCACGGCTCCGCGCCGGCGGGGCGCCGCCTGCGGATCAACGCGCACGGGCCGGTCACCGTGCAGGCGGGTGCCGCTGACAACATCTCTTACATGGTCCGCCTGAGCGTCCGCGCGCGCACCGAGGCCGAAGCGCGCAACGTCATGCAGCGCTACAACGTGCGGTTGACCTCGCAGGGCGAGTGGGTCGTGCTCACCGCGCCCGGCGGTCCGGTGGTCTCCACGGTCACCGTCAGAGCCCCCCGCCTGGAGCGCGTGGTGGTCTCCACTTCCGATGGCGCGGTGGAAGCCGCCGGCATCGAGGGATCTTTGGATGTCGATAGCGGCGCGGGGGAACTCTCCGTGGACCGTATTGGCGGCGATTGTAAGCTGGTCACCGGCGGCGGCGATATTCGAGTAGGCACGGTCGGCGGCGCGCTACGCTGTTCTAGCGGGGCGGGGAGGATTCACGTCGGCACGGTGCGCGGCGCTGCCGATCTGGAAACCGTGGGCGGCGACATCACAGCCGGGGACATTGGCGGTACGGTGCGCGCCGAAACCGGCGGCGGCGGCATCCACATTACCAAGGCCGG
>JAPKZC010000444.1:6071-7370 GCA_026394025.1 Candidatus Solibacter sp. | reverse complement strand
TGATGAGGCGAAGTTCTGCGATTGCCGTGGGAGTCCCACTGCCGTGGCACCGGTGCCTGAGCGTGTGCTATCTTTCCGGCGCACCGTCGTGCAAAAACACCACCATTCTTGGTTGCCGCTGGCTGGCATGGCGGTCGCCGCTGCGGGGATCACGATAGTTTTTTCTCCCGCACTTCGCGAGCTTCTGACGCGAGAGGGTCGCAGCAGGGGGAATATCTCAGGTCTCCTTTCCTCCGCTGCGCTGAGTCGGAGCGAAGCCAAGATGAGGTTGGAAAAGTTGCCGATGCTGCCTGCGGCCAACGTGCACATCAACTTAAACGACCCTTATCTTCAGAGCGACGGCTACATGGGCGCGCCACTGGTTCAATTAGGCTACATCCCTTTGTTGCAGGAATTGATACGAACGGGTTTTGTTGTCCAAGAGCAAGGGCAGATGTGGGACGGCACCGTGGCGCTGATTGGCGGCGAGAAGCGTTACGCGCCTTCCTACACGAACAGGCTGACGGAAAAAGGACGGAAGACGATGCCGGGAGGTTCGATCATCGTCCAGTTTACGAGGAACATAGAAGTGACGGGAGTGCTGGCAGAGGGAAGGAGGGCAACTGTTACGTACTCGACCACTGTCGGCGTGGTGCCCTTCGCCGGCGAGATTCAATTGACGAAGGTGGCGGCGGCGGCTGGATCTCAAGTCAGTTATGACATTCTGGGAATTCCGCAGCAGGGCCAAGCCCTATTCATGAAGTACGACGACGGCTGGCGGATGACGCAGATCAACGACATGCCTGTCGATATAAGATGAACCTCCTGGCCTTTCGCTGGCCAGTGGAGAGACGGACGGACCGCGTCGTGCGGTTGTGGCGCGTGCCTGACTAGGAGGTCTCCAATGTTCTGCAGATCGTGTGGTAAAGAAATCGCCCGGCCCGCCGCATTCTGCGACACGTGCGGCGTACCGCTAAGGCCACCGCCCCCCTCTTGTGGTTCCAATACTCGGAGTTGTCATCTGGAATGAGCTCAATCGGCCGCCAGACACCGAGAAGCCAAAAACCGACCGGGAGAAAGACGGGCTCATCGGCCCCGTGCACACTATCCGTGAGGAGCAGCAAGATGGTGCCGCGCGGAAACCACGTCGGATCGCCGTCTACGATCGGGCAGGAAACGAACAAGAACACACGGTGTTCGTCGACGGCGCTAAGATCTTCAAGCAGGTCTTCATCCGCGGCACGGCTGGCAAGCCCGTTGAGGCAATCATCTACCGCGGCGAGACGGAGTCGCCAAGCCACCGCCTAGCATATGTCTACG
>JAPKZC010000444.1:0-6066 GCA_026394025.1 Candidatus Solibacter sp. | reverse complement strand
GACCAAAGTGGGGGCGCGACAGTCGAGAGCGCGCCCTTACCCGGCGGAGCGACCGTGCTCCCCAAGACCTTTTCCAGATATGACGACCGCGGACACATGGTGGAGTCCCACCTTTTCAACAACACCGGCCAGCTTATCAAGAGGTCTATATACTCATATGACTCAAGGGACAGAATGATTAAACGGTTGGATTACGATGTGCGCGGGAGCCTTGAAGAGACCCACTCTTGGGAGTACGACCGTAAGGGCAACGTAGGCCGGGAAATACATCGTGGGATTGCGACGCAGTACTCATATGATTTCGATCCCAGAGGGAACTGGATAAAGCAACTCGCACACGACTCCAGCGCAGGCGGCGATGATGCACCGAGAACACTCTATCGCATGATTTCGTACTACCCAGATTAGCGGCCAGGAGGAGAAAGGTACGCGCATGAAGATACTTTCCACTTCTTTGGCTTCTACTTGGTGCTACTTGGTGCAACGGCTTGCCCGACCATCTTCTATGTGCGCCGACGACCAATGCCTACGACCAATGCCTATTGAATTCAATGGTCCTCAGCGCACACTGCGGCAGTTCCTCACCGGTAACCACCAGCAGGGGCTCGCCGTAAGGCGCACCCCCCATTGACGAAAGCGCCGGTTACCGCTAGGCTTAATTCAGACTCGCAGATATATTTACCTTAATGGCTTTAATTCTTATTTTGCCGGACTGGCGCGGGTCGCATGGAGGTTTTTGTGATTTTATTGTTGTTTGGACCCCCGGGTTGTGGCAAGGGTACGCAGGCTGTCTATCTGGCGGAACGATTCCAGATTCCCGCAATTTCGACCGGGGAGATGTTCCGCGCCGAGTGCAAAGCCGGTACGGAACTGGGTAATGCCGCTTGTGCAATCCTGGCCAGCGGCGGGCTGGTGAGCGATGAACTGGTCAACGGAATCGTCGCCAACCGGATTGCGCGGCCGGATTGCAAGGACGGGTTTCTGCTGGATGGCTACCCGCGCACGGTGCCGCAGGCGATCACGTTTTCGGCCCTTCTGCGGGAGCGGGGACTGCCGCTACCGGTGGTGATTCACCTGGACGTACCGGATGAGGCGCTGGTGACCAGGCTTACCGCGCGGCGCCAGTGTCCCGAGTGCAAGCACATTTACAACGCGATCTTGCAACCACCGCGGGTTGCGGGGGTGTGCGACCAGGATGGCGCCGCCCTGCTGACCCGCGAGGATGACCGTGAAGACGTGGTGCGGCGGCGGTTGCGCGCCTACGAGGAGCTGACCGGACCGATACTGAAGTGGTTTGGCCCCTCGGTGGTGCGCAGTGTGGATGGCACGCGGCCGGCGGACGCGGTGGCCCAGGCGGTGGAACGCGTGGTCCTGGAAGTCTACAGCGCGGTTGGCGTGGGGTAAGCGCGCCGCTTCTAAAGTTCGAGGGCAAGGCGGTGCCCGACAGCGGGACAGGGCGCTGGCCGGTGCTAGACTGGGGTCAGGAGCGGTTGTGGCGTACCCCTATTCTCCCTATATCGAAGAGCGAGATGGCGGTCTCTGTGTCGCGGGAACCGGCGTATCGCTGGACTCCGTGGTGATTCGTTTCCAGCAAGGCGCATCTCCGGAAAAAATCGTCCAATCGTTTTCGACGCTGAAGCTCTCGCAGGTGTACGGTTCGATTGCCTATTACCTGGAGAACGAAGAAACGATCCGCGAGTACATCGCCCAGGGCGAGCGTGAACTCGAGCGATCGCGGGTGGCGCTGAGCCAGACGAATCCCGAACTCTTTGGCCGGCTGGAAGCCGCCCGGCGACAGATGGGTTTGAAACGCGCGTGAGTGTCCGCTTCCTGGCGGATGAGGACCTCGACGCCGACATCGTCGATGCATTGCGCCAGCGTGAACCGGCTATCGACATCCTCGACGTGAAGGTCACCGCTTTGCGAGGAACGAAAGATCCGGCCCTTCTCGAACTTGCCGCTCAACAGGACCGCATCCTGATCACTCACGACCGGCGCACCATGACCCGCCATGTCCGAGAGCGTCTGGCAGCGGGGAAGGTAAGTCCAGGATTATTCATTGTTCCCCAGCGGAGCGACACCGGCGAAATCGTCGAGTGGCTGCTTCTCGTGTGGGCGGCATCCCGGGCGGAAGAGTGGCTTGACAGGATTGTGTATCTGCCCCTCCGGTGAGATGGTTCCGCCCGCCCGGTTGGCCCTTCGCGGGCACTCTCTCAGGCAGGATTCGCGGGGATATGGCAGAATGGGGGGCTGGGCACAATCGAGCGACTTGCGGAAACTCCGCGAAGGTAGCTAAAATCAACGCGTTCACATAATCCCAGGAGGAATCATGGCAGTTGAGCAAAAGGTGAAGCAGATTATTGTCGAGCAACTGGGCGTCGATGAGAGCCAGGTGGATAGCAACGCATCCTTCGTGGACGATCTCGGTGCCGATTCGCTTGATATCGTCGAACTCGTAATGGCTTTTGAAGAAGCGTTCGAGCTGGAGATCCCGGACGAAGATGCCGAGAAGATCACCACGGTGAAAGACGCGGTTGAATACATCGAAGGCAAGACTACCAAGAAATAGTCGCAGGCCGTACCGGGGAGAAGAGTTTTGTCACGAAGAGTCGTAGTGACCGGCGTCGGATTGCTGACGCCGCTGGGGATTGGAACGGAACTGTCTTGGGGGGCCATTCTGGCATCCAAGAGCGGCATCGCGGGGATAACGGCGTTTGACGCCGCGGCATTTTCCTGCAGGATTGCCGGAGAAGTGAAAGGTTTCGATCCGGGCAACTATATCGAGAAGAAAGAGATCAAGAAGATGGGGCGGTTCATCCAGTTCGCCATCGCGGCGGCGGATTTCGCCCTAAAGGATTCGGGATTGAAGGTGACGCCGGAGATCGCCGAAGAAGTGGGTGTCTACATCGGCAGCGGGATCGGCGGCTTTGAAGTGATCGAGCGGGAGCATCAGACGCTTCTGGAACACGGGCCGCGGCGGATTTCGCCCTTTTTCATACCTGCGACGATCATCAATCTGGCGTCCGGGTACGTATCGATCAAGAGCGGGGCAAAGGGGCCGAATTCGGCGACGGCGACGGCGTGCACGACGAGCGCGCACTCGATTGGGGACTCGTTCCGCATGATCCAGCGGGGCGACGCAATCGCGATGATCTGCGGCGGCACGGAGGCGGCGGTTACGCCGATGGGCATCGGCGGGTTTGCGGCGATGCGGGCGCTCTCCACGCGCAATGACGAGCCGCTGCGGGCGTCGCGGCCGTGGGACAAGGATCGGGACGGCTTCGTGGTGGGAGAAGGGGCGGGAATTCTGGTGATTGAGGAACTGGAATTCGCCAAGGCGCGGGGAGCGAGGATACTGGCGGAACTGGTGGGTTACGGGATGAGCGCGGATGCGTTCCACGTGACGGCGCCGCCGCCGGACGGCGACGGGGCATTCCGCGTGATGCGGAACGCGCTCAAAGACGCCAAACTGGTTCCCGAGCAGGTGGATTACATCAACGCGCACGGCACGTCGACCGATGTGGGCGACCGGGCGGAGACGATGGCGATCAAGCGCGCGTTCGGCGAACACGCCTACAAGGTGGCGGTGAGTTCGACCAAGTCGATGACCGGGCACCTGCTGGGGGGCGCGGGCGGAATCGAGGCGGGCATCACGGTGCTGGCGATTCGCGATCAGGTGGCGCCGGCGACGGTGAACCACGAATGTCCGGACGCGGACTGCGATCTGGATTACGTGCCGAACCAGGCGCGGCCGATGAAGATCGACCATGCGCTGTCGAACAGTTTCGGCTTTGGCGGGACCAACGGCTGCCTGATTTTCAAGCGCTACGAAGCCGGGACCAAACGAGAAGGCGACTTCACCGCAGAGACGCAGAGATAAGCGCAGAGATAAGCAAGCAAGTCGAACCTGAGAACGCACAGAGAGCACAGTATCGGCTTGCGATATTCGGTGATTCTATGAAGATTCTGGTGGCGATCAAACAGGTTCCGGCGCGGGACTCGCAACTGAAGATCGCCTCGTCGGGCCGCGGGATTGCGGAAGAGGACCTCACGCATGAGATCAACGAGCCAGATGCGTATGCCCTGGAAGCAGGCCTGCAACTGAAAGAGAAGCATGGCGGAGAAGCCGCGCGGTCAGCTCCAGGTTCAGGCGCCCCGAGAGGTACTCGTAGAACGCGGGCGTTTCTACCATCGTTCCCACGGGCCGGATGGCGCGTTTGAAATCGCGCCAGATATCGAGGCCGAAGACCCTGGCGCATACGACCCGCTGGCGGCGGCGCGGCTGATGGCGGCGGCGCTAAGGGCGGAAGCTCCGGACCTGGTACTGACGGGCCTGCAAAGCGACGATCTAGGATACGGGCAGACCGGTCCGATTCTGGCGGAGCTGCTCGGACTGCCGCACGCCACGCTGATCATGGAGGTGGAGAAGCTGGATAGCGGAATCCGCGTAAAGCGCGAATTGGAGGACGGCTGGTTCCAGCACGTGGAGATGCCGCTGCCGGCGCTGCTGGCGATTCAATCGGGCATCAGCAGGCTGCGTTACGCCACGCTGATGGGGATCAAGAAGGCCAAGACAAAAGAGGTCAAGCGCCTGACGCCGGCGGAGTTGAGCGGGGACGCGCCAGTGGCGAGCATACGCCTGGAGCGCGTGTACCTGCCGGAGCGGGCCAAGCATACCCAGCTTTTCGAGGGCAACGCCAAGGAAGCGGCGGCCAGGCTGGTGGAAAAACTCAGGTTCGAGGCGCGCGTCATATGAGCATCCTGACCGTGATGGAGCAGCGTGGTGGCGCCTGGAACCGCATGTCGTTTGAAACCCTGGCGGCGGCTCAACAACTGGCGAAGGAACTCAAAACAACCGCCGGCGCGGCCGTGCTGGGACAGGGCGTGGAGGCGCTGGCGGGGGAACTTGCGGGCAAGCAACTGGAAAAGGTATTCCTGGTAGAACACGAACTGCTGAAGGAGTACACGCCGGACGGTTACACCTCGGCACTGAGGCAGTTGGTGGCAGAGGTGAAGCCGGAGTACGTACTGCTGCCGCACACCTACCAGGTCCGCGATTTTCTGCCCAAGCTGGCGACGGCCCTGGGCACGGTGGCGGTGAGCGATGTGGTGGCGCATCGCGTGGATGGGGGCGGGCTGGTGCTGGTGCGCCAGATGTTCCAGGGCAAAGTGAATGCCGACGTGCGGTTCACCGGCGCCGCGCCCCACTTCGCTTCCCTACAGGCGGGGGCGTATCGCGCAGACCAAATTGTGGAGGGCTCAGCGGGGGTGGAGAAGTTCACGCCGGCGATCGCGGCTGGGGATGTACGTACGAGGCCGGCGGAGCGATTCCGGGAATCGGCGCGGGCGGTGGATCTGAGTGCCGCGGAGCTGATCGTGGCGGTGGGGCGCGGCATCAAGGAAGCGGAAAATATCGGGCTCGTCCAGGAACTGGCCCACGCGATGGGCGCCGAACTGGCGGCGTCGCGGCCGATCTGCGATGCCGGCTGGCTGCCGATGGAGCGCCAGGTGGGCAGCTCGGGACAAACCGTGGGTCCCAAGATGTACATGGCCATCGGCATCTCGGGTGCGATTCAGCACCTGGTGGGGATGAAGGGGTCGCGCACGATCGTCGCCATCAATAAGGATCCGAATGCGCCCATATTCGAAGTGGCGGACTACGGGATTGTCGGCGACCTGTTTCAAGTGGTGCCGGAATTGATCGAAGCGCTCAAGAAGCCGAAATAGACACGCAGGCAGGCACGGCCCGGAACCGCCTATCTCACCAAGTACCTTGTAAGGTTTTGTAAATTGCGGTCTGAAATTGACATTTAGACCCGCGCAAAGGTATACTTTTCAATCCGCTTCAGCAAAGCCCCCCTTCGACCTTTGCAACTTTCGAAGGTGGCTCTACGTCTTACCCATCTGGACTAATTCGCATTAACGTACTTATCGAGAGTGAATATGAAACCGAAGACATCCGCCTACCGCAAGATCCTGGAGAAGAAAGCGGAGGAAGTCCGTCTCAGCATGTCGGCCCAGAAAGCGGCGCAAGTGGTATCGCGTTTGGATATCCCGTCGGACGAA
>JAPKZC010000068.1 GCA_026394025.1 Candidatus Solibacter sp. | reverse complement strand
CTGCCTTCCTTGATGGCGTTCTTGAAAGGTCTATAGCCCAGCACGCGGTCCATTAATGTTGCCTACGGGCCGTCGAAGAACCGAACGCCCGGGGTCCTGCATCCCAGAGCAACATGAATACGGACGCCACATAACGGCTGTCATGTGTTGCAACACATGACAGCCGCTTCTGCAAACTCTACCGGCGATGGAAGAAGCAGCAGGACGTGGTCCTGCGGCAGGAGCACCGCCCCGGCGAGAAGTTGTTCCTCGACTGGGCCGGCGCCACCATCGCCATCCACCAGGCCGATGGCGTCTGCCACCAGGCGCCCTTGTTCGTCAGCGCGTTGGGTGTGTCCAGCTACACGTACGCTGAAACCACATGTAGGTCCATGCGCCGCAACGGAAGTACTCGTGCTCGACATGCATGGGAGTGCGCGGACGGCAACACTGTGTGGCGTGTTTGCGGCGGCGCGACTGAATGCTGGTCTTTTCATCGGCCGAGATTACGAACTCGTCATCCTTCTGGCGCCTGCCTTGCCACTGCCGCGCGTAGAGATCCAGTACGCGCCCGGCCGTGGCGGCGAAGTCCGGGTCGCCGCCCTGCCCGTGGGCCCGCAAGCGCAATCACAACAAGCGCGTGAAAGCCCTCCTCGCCGGTGCCCGTCCTGCTTGCCGGCGGCGCTACCGAACCTGTCCCGCCCAGCAGCGAGTGAGCGAAACGCTCCGCACCAGTGCCGGTCCGGTTGGGCGGTGCCACGACGGAACCCGCACCTGCAAGAGCGCCGTACCGGAAAGGCGAGCGCGGCATGGCCCGTCCGCGCGGGCGGTACGGTGCACGTGCCTGTCCCTGCCCGCACTGCACGCTGGAACGCGAGTGCGACCGTTCAGGTTCGCACCCCCGGAACACTGGCGGTTCCGGACGATGCCAGCGCGGGATGCTGGGAGAGTACTGCCGTTCCGGTCCGGTTCACGATGACGTGCGGCGTCCCATCCACAGGAAGTGGCACCCGCCGTGGAGCACGGGCGCGAGAGCCATCAGCCGGCGCCTCCGGCTGGAAACCCCACCTGCGGCAGCATCTGATCGGCTCAAAGAACACCTGCTGATCTGTCTTGAATGCCGGCAACGGCTCGAAGAAGCCGAGCAATACGTCGTGGCGATCCGGGCTGCGGCGGCAAGGATCAGAGCGACTGGCACCGGCGAGTAGAGCGTCTGGCAAACTAACCGACATCAGGCCCTGACGCTGTTTCCAATATGGATTTGTCAGGAGCGCCAGGCGGTGCCCAGGCTCTCGTTCTCCAGGACGATCCACACGAGGAATTCGGGGTCACTTCACCCGAATTAGCCACACTTCGTTGAGTTGCACAAATCGTCCGTTGCCGCTCTCTTCTGGGTTCGCCATCCATTCCAACGTCAACGTGCCGCTGGCCGTCGCCTCCCTGGGAATATCGAATTCCACGGGCTTCACTTCCAGGTCTTTCTTCCGCATCGGGTGGATTTCGTACTTCCCACTGGCCACCAGGCGGGTGGCGCGCGGAGTGCTGTCTCCGGCCTGCGTGAAGCGCACCTTGTACCGCCCGGCCGGGTCCAGACTCGTGTAGCGCATGAGAATCGAGTTGCCATACAGCGCCTCGGCGTGCCGGTACCAGTTGACACGCCAGGGGATATTCCTTCGTGATCCGAAGCCCGTCCGTACCGGATGGAAGAAGGCGGGACCCTTCTCGAATCCGTCCAGGTGCGGGCGATTCGCCGGGTCGCCCAGATCGTCGTAGAACCCTCCGGCTCCCGGATTGTTCCAGTTCAAGATCTCCTCAATGGCGTTGCGTTGCGCCGCATCACTCTCCATCGCCCGGATCTCAGAGATGCGCTGCAACAGCCACGCGGCATTGGTGATCGGCCGGTCGATCAGGTCCAGATTCGCCCCGCGTCCCGCATCGATCGCGCCGTAGCGGGCCACGCTGAGTTGCATGTGCACGCTTTGAAACAGCGCCTCGGCCAGTTCGAACACGCGCGCCCGCAACGCCGAACCCGCACGCGCAGCCGGATCCACCGTGAGCGCCGCCTCCGCCGCCGAGAGCGCCGGCAGGACACTGCTGCCGCGTGCCGCTGCAAGCAACTCCATCGCGCGGCGCTCACGCGCCGTTTCGTCAGTCAGTCGCGCTCGCAGGTAAGCATCGTAATAGGCACGGTATAAAGCCTGCTGAAAGCGCCAGTTCAACTTCTGTTGTGGAGACGCTCTGCGCTCGAGATCCTGGAATTGCGCCAGGGTTACATCCACCGACGTGTTGGTCAGCAGCGGACCACGCCAGTTGCGCTCCAGCGCCAGCAGGCCCTGCGCGAATGCATCCGCCACGTCCGGACCGATGAAGTAGCGCGCGTAGTCGCGCAGCACTTCTGTCACGCCAGCCTGCGGATCCCACCCCAGCGCGCTCCAGACGGCCTTGTTGACATCGTCGTTGCAGCCTTCCGAGTAGGTCAGGAAGCCCGCGTCGGCGAACGGCTGCAAGACGCGAAAGATCTGCGCTTCATCCAGCGGCCGCGGATTGACGCCCTCCCGCTCTTCAGTCTGCGCGTAGGCCACATCCCAATCGTTCACCGTGAATTCCGCGTTGACCGAGTGCGTGATGTCCGGGTAGAAGCGGATCGGATAGCGTTTGGGAATCCGCTGCCGCAGTTCGGGCAGATTGATGCGCACCTGCGGCCCGAAGACAATTCCGCTGAGCCACGCGGGCTGTTGATCCATCAAGCCGAAGAATTGCTCCATCCACGGCGCGTTGAATCCCTGCGGCGATACCCACATGGTGGCCTGCGGATGATACTTCTTGAGATTCGCGGTCTGTTTTTCCAGCAGCGCCAGGAGGTGGCGGGGCTCAGTTTGACCGGGATCGCCTCCCGGGACGAAGACCGCATCGATGCGGGGAAGCTTGCGGAAGACCTCGCCCCACTCCTGCAGGGCGGCGGCCACCGTAGCCTGGTTCGAATAATCCGCATCCATCGCCGGATACCAGATCCAGCATGCCAGCCCGTAATCCTTCGCCAGCCGCGACATTTCCACCATCATCTCCATGGGCGGTAGCGGAAAATGGGGGCTGTCGGCGGCATCGTCGGAACGCGGCGGAATCAGTTCGATCGTGTTGGCGCCGAACACGGCGAGGTCCCGGATGTAACTTTCCCACTGCCGAACGTCCCACCCGTCGTAGGAGTTCGTCTTCGGACGGTAGCCCAGTTGATGCCCGCGCAGCGGGTACTTCGGCGCCGTCTGTACATCCAGCGCACCCGGCAGCGTCACCGAATCGCGCCGCATTTCGAGCGTGCGCAATAGGCCGCCCACACCGAAGAGCACGCCCCGCTCATCGTTCCCGGTGATCTCCACACTCGCCGCGCCGCCGTTGTCGAAAGTGCGCAGCCGGTAGCCTTCGGCCGCCAACCTGCTTCCGGGCGCCATTTGTCGAATGGTCACCAGTGGTTTGCCGGGTCCCGGGCTCACCTCCGACACCACCCAGGTAATGCGTGTGCGCTCCCGGACCGAATCCACCAGCAGCGCCACCGCCTTGCGCTCCGGACCCGTCAGGCCCGCCGGCGCCACCACCGTGGCATGCGTGAGGTCGGCGCCAACCGCGGGCGTCATCGTAATGAGAAGCAGGGCCAGAGCTTTGATCACGAAGCTAAGATAACGCGCGCTTCGCGGGCGGGATACCCGAGATTCCGAGCGGCTCCAGCAATTGCCGCGCTCCCAATTCCATCAGGCCGATTTCAGTAGGCAGTTGGAACAGCAGGAATCCCTGCTCCATGAAGGTGCGAACCTGCTCAGGAGTTTCCAGTTCCGGATCGCCCTGCTTCCCGCGCAGGCCCAGCGAAAATGATAAATCGCTCGTCCCAATGAAAAGTGCATCCACTCCTGGAGCGGCGGCAATGGCGTCGATGTGGTCTAAGGCCGACGCCTCCTCTACCACGCAGATCGTCATCACTTCGCAGTCCGCAGAATCATAGTAGTTGCCTGGGACCGGCCAGGTGCGGACCGCGGCGCCCGCTCCCGAACCACGCTTGCCGGTCGGCGGATACCGGCACGCCGCTGACGCCTCCGCAGCTTTTTCCGGGCTGTTCACGAAGGGAAAGATCACGCCGCTAACTCCCTGATCGAGCATCCGCTTGGCGGTCCACAGTGCCACCACCGGAACGCGCGCGAATACCGCAGCCGGCAGCCCGCGGGTGGCCAACACCATCAGGCGGAGTGTCTCCAGCGTGATCGGCGAGTGCTCCATCTCAATCCATAAGAAGTCGAATCCCAACGTGGCCGCGTGGGCCGCGGCTTCCACGGAAACCACCGTGATGGTCACACCGAAGGCGGGCAAGCCCGCCTGGAGCCGCGCCCGCACGGGATTCGACCAAGTCTGCTGTTCACTCATGTTCCTTCGATTCTGCCGCATGGCGCCCGGAAACGCCAGAGTCCGACACCAACAAGGTTGGGGCCGAGCGCAGTGCGCACTGGTTCGCGTCACGGCGTCCGGGGAAGGTACTCATCGTGTCCCAACGCGCGCAGATAGATGCCGAGATTGCGTCTTCACGCTGGCGGTTACTTCAGCTTCACCGCACGTCCCGTGCGGATGGATTCCTTGGCAGCTTCGATAATCTCGACCACGCCGATGTTGATATCCAGCGCAGTAATGCCTTCAATCGGTTTGCGGTTCTTGATGGCGTCCGCCATTAGGGCGAGCGGATCGGCCTTCTCGGGAGGCAGCGCTGCAAGCGTCAGCTCTTTGGTCTCGCGCCCCATGCGCAGCTCCACCTTCTGCTGCGTCATGTAGATGCTGCCGCGGGTGTGATTGCCATCGAGTCCGGTGGTGGATCCGAAGATCTCCAGGTCCTGGAAACTGCGCGGAAGGTCCCAGCT
>JAPKZC010000124.1:6702-10191 GCA_026394025.1 Candidatus Solibacter sp. | reverse complement strand
GCTTCAAGTATCAGTTGATCCCCAGCGTCAAGATCGATCACAGCTTCAACGACACCACCAAACTCAACGGCTACTGGTCCGTGCAGCGGACCTCGTCCCAGGCCGCCGCGGACGGCCTGCCCTACCCCATCAGCGGCGTCCGCGCGCAGCAGGTCTACGGTCATACCGCGCGGGTCAACCTCGACAAATCTTTCAGCCCCCGCCTCTTGGTCCACCTCGGAGCCGGATACCTGCGCTTTCACAATCCGGACAGTTCGCCGCCCGAGGTGCTGCAATACGATGCCGTCAAGGGCCTCGGCCTGGTGGGCAGCGCCACCGATCCTTCGGGCTTCCCGCTCATCGGTGGCACCACCCAGGGCGCCTTCGGCGGCTTCGGCCAGATGGGGCCGAATACCGCCGGCCTCTACTACAACGACAAGCTGACTGCCGTCGCCAGCGCCGTCTACGTGCGCGAAAACCACACCTACAAACTGGGCGGCGAGTTCAAACAGGAAGTCTGGACCGACGGCAATTTCTACCAGTCGCAGGGCCAGTACAATTTCAGCGGTGCCATGACCGCCCTTCCCGCCCAGAACACCACCAGCGTCGGCGGCGGCAACATGGGCTTCCCCTACGCCAGTTTCCTGCTCGGAAGGGTCTCCTCCGCCACCGTGGCCGCCCCCAAGACGCTGCAATGACGCAAGAAGGACTGGTGCCTCGACATTCAGGACAACTGGAAGATCACCCGCAAGCTGACCTTCGATTACGGCTTGCGTTGGGACCTCGCCGGGCAGGGCCACGAAACCCACTGGCGCACCAGTGAAATCGGCATCCACACGCCCAATCCCTCGGCTGGTGGCCTGCCCGGCGGCATCTCTTATGAAGGGTACGGCCCGGGCCGCTGCAATTGCACCTTCACCCATACCTATCCCTACGCCATCGGACCGCGCCTGGCGCTGGCCTACCAGATCGATGACAAGACCGTGCTGCGCGCCGGGTGGGGCCTCTCCTATTCCGCCGGCGCCAACTGGTGGTACGTCACCGGAGGCTCGTCGTCGCTCGGCGTCGGCTTTAATTCCATCAACTTCTCGAACGCCGCCTTCGGCATCGCCGCGCTCCAGTTCTCTAACGGCCTGAAGTACAACCAGGCGGATCTGCACACCGCCAGTCTCGATCCCGGCATCGTGCCCAATCCGCCTTCCTCCCTCGGCGTTCCCTCGGCCTGGGGCGGGCAGATTACAGACCCCAACGGCGGGCGTCCGGCGCGCATCAACCAGTGGAACATCGCCTTGCAGCGCGAGGTCGTGCGCAATTTGTCCATCGAAGCCGCCTACGTCGGTAACCGTGGCGCCTGGCTCGAAGCCAACGGCCTCGTCAACATGAACGCCATCCAGCCCGCCACCTTCAAGGCCTATCGCATCGACGTTGCCAACGCCGACGACCGCACGCTCTTGACCTCGCGCATCGATTCCGCCCTCGCCGCCCAGCGCGGCATCACCAAGCCGTTCGCCGCTTTCCCCAACTCCGGCACTGTCGCGCAGGCCCTGCGCCCCTTCCCCGAATACGCCGACGGTCTCGCCCTGCGCTGGGCGCCCCTCGGTAACAGTTGGTACGACGCGCTCCAGGTCAAAGTCAATAAGCGCACCTCGCACGGCCTGGAGCTCACCACCTCGTTTTCCTGGCAGAAGGAACAGGCGCTCGGCACCGGTGGCAACCCCGGCCCCGGCGGCGGTGGCATCAACGATGTCTTCAATCGCCCCAACCAGAAATCGCTCCAGGTCACCTCGACCCCCCTGCTGATCGTGGTGGCCTTCAACTACCAGACCCCCAAGCTCACCACCCACAAACTGGTCCGCCAGGTGTCCGGCGGCTGGACCTTCGGTGGGGTGGTCCGCTATGGCAGCGGCTCGCTGATCGGTGTCCCGGGCGCGCGCAATAACCTGAACACTTATACCCTGCAAAGCGGCACCCGTATGAATCGCGTGGCCGGGCAACCGCTGTTCACCAAGAACCCCAATTGCGGCTGCATTGACCCCAACAAGGATCTGGTGCTCAATCCGGGCGCCTGGTCGGATGCGCCCGCCGGGCAGTGGGGCTACTCCTCGGCTTACTACAACGACTACCGCTGGCAGCGCCAGGCTTCCGAGAACCTCAACGTCGGGCGCCGCTTCCAGGTCCGCGAGAAAATGTATCTGGAGATCCGCGCGGAGTTCTTCAATGCCTTCAACCGCCTCTACCTGGGCGGACCTTCGTCGGGGAATCCAACCCAAACCACCACTTACAACTCCGCTGGAGTTCCTACCGGCGGCTACGGTTACATCAATGCCAACAACATCGCCGGACAGCGCAATGGCCAGTTAGTGGCCCGCTTCCAGTTCTAAAGAGAATCATGCATACCAAGACCATCGCCTTGTGGGCGATTCTGTTGTCCTGGTCCGCCGCCGGTGCGCGCGCGGCGGATTACGCGGTGGGCGCCGACCTATCTTTCCTCAAACAGAACGAAGACCGCGGCGTCGTCTTCAAAGACAACGGCGAAGCCAGGCCGGGCCTCCAGATCTTCAAGGATCACGGCTACAACTGGATTCGTCTCCGCCTCTTCCACACCCCGACCCAACTCCCCAACAACTCCTTCCCAAAGCGTGGGAAGGCAAGTCGCATCCCCAGTTAGTGCAAGCCGTGCTCGATTACACCAGACAGACCATCGTCGCTTTCCGCGAGGCGGGCGTGCTTCCCGACATGGTGCAGGTGGGCAACGAAATCTCTAACGGCATGTTGTGGCCGGATGGCAAACTGCCGGCCAATTGGGACAACCTCGCCGATCTGGTGAAGGCCGGAATTGCCGGCGTCGAAGCCGGCGCCGGCGACGCCGCCCGCCCCCGCATCATGATCCACATCGATAAGGGCGGCAACATTGCCTTCACCAAGGCGTGGTTCGACAAGCTGCATTCCTACGGCATTAAGTATGACGTCATCGGACAATCCTTCTACCCCTGGTGGCACGGCAGCCTCAACGACCTTCGCGAGAACCTCATCTTCACGGCCAACGAATATCACAAGGATATCTGGGTGGTGGAAGCCGCTTACAACTGGCAGCCGCGCGAATACCTCAAGAAGCCCGCGCCTTTCCCCGAATCTCCCGAGGGCCAGAAGGAGTTTCTGGAAGAGGTGAACCGCGCGGTGCAAGCCACCCCGTTTGGTCTCGGCAAGGGAGTTTTCTGGTGGGAAGCCGCCGTCTCCGGCGCCCGCGGCGGACGCGGATTCTTCGACGCCAACGGCAACGCCCTCCCCGTCATGACCGTCTTCGACAAATTCACCCGCCACTAACCAAGTGGCATAAGGCTCCGCCTTGTGCATCCGAGCGCAGCTCGGAGTTCTTTGAAAGGACCGACCATGAATTCTCACATCATCACCCGCCGCGGCCTGCTTCGCCAGGCGGCCGGCGCCGCGGCGCTCGTCTCCGCGATCGGTGCCCAGCCCGCCAGTTCCCCCTCAAGAATCCGCGAGACCTTT
>JAPKZC010000124.1:0-6646 GCA_026394025.1 Candidatus Solibacter sp. | reverse complement strand
ATCGAAGGCCCCTTCGGCGAGCAGGAGAAATCCCAGGGCAGCCTGCCCACCGGCATCGCCTGGTATCGCAAACGCTTCCGCCTGCCTGCCGCCTATGCGGACCGCACCGTCGTCATCGAATTCGACGGCATCTATCAGAACAGCGAAGTGTGGATCAATGGCCAGTTTCTGGGCAAGCGCCCTTACGGCTACGTCGCCTTCTCCTACGATCTCTCGCCCCATCTCAAAGCTGGCGCTGAAAACGTGATCGCCGTCAAGGTGGACAACTCGCAGCAGCCGAACTGCCGCTGGTATTCCGGCTCCGGCATCTACCGCCACACCTGGTTGCTCGCCACCAACCCGCTCCACATCGCCTATTGGGGCACCTTCGTCACTTCGCCCCGCGTCTCCGCCAACGCCGCCACCGTGCAGGTCAAGACCCGCGTCAAGAATGAGCGCAAAACCTCCGCCACCTGCGTGCTGACCACCGCCCTGCTCGATCGCGACAGCAAGTCCGCGCAGGCCACCGAAGCCACCCAGCAGATCGCCGCCGGCGCCGAGTACGAGTTCGTGCAGCAGTTCAATGTCGAGAAGCCCCGCCTCTGGTCCCCGGCCGACCCCTACCTGTACAAAGTCCACAGCACCGTCCGCGACCAGGGCCGCGTGGTTGACGAGTACGACACTCCGACCGGTATCCGCGAAGCTCTCTTCGACGCGGACAAGGGGTTCCTGCTCAACGGCGAACGCGTCAAGCTCAACGGCGTCTGCCTGCACCATGAGGCCGGCGCCGTCGGCGCCGCCGTTCCCGAGCGTGTCTGGGAGCGCCGCCTGGAGATTCTCCGCGAGATGGGATGCAACGCCATCCGCACCAGCCACAATCCCTACGCCGCGGAATTCATGGACCTCTGCGACCGCATGGGTTTCCTGGTGATGGACGAGTTGTTCGATGAGTGGAAGGTCGGCAAGGGTCAAATCGGCCCCTTCGGCTACGCCAACCACTTCGACGAGTGGTACCAGCGCGACGCCAGGAGTTTCGTCCAACGCGACCGCAATCACCCCAGCGTCGTACTCTGGAGCGCCGGCAACGAAGTCGGCGACCAGTCCCGCCCCGAGGGCGCCGAGACCCTCCGCAAGCTCCTCGACGTGTTTCACACCGAGGACCCCACCCGCCTCGTCACCGTGGGCTGCGACCAGATCGCTTCCGAGCCGCTGACCAACCGGGTGCGCCCAGAGTTCCTGGCCCAGCTCGACGTCGTCGGCTACAACTACGTGGACCGCTGGCGCGACCGCAAAGAAAAGTACTTCAGCATAGACCGCGCGGCGTTCCCCCAGCGCCGCGTTGTCGGCACCGAGAGTTCCTCCATGGGCCGCGGCCGCAGCGTCGATGTCGAGCAGCTCTGGCGCTTCGTCAGTACCTACGATTACGTGGCCGGCGACTTCATGTGGACCGGCATCGATTACCTCGGCGAAGCGCGCTGGCCCCGCAAGGGCGCATCCTCGGGTGTCATCGATACCTGCGGCTTCAAGAAGGACGGCTTCTATTTCTACCAGAGCCAGTGGACCGCCAAGCCCATGCTCCACCTGTTCCCGCATTGGAACTGGAAGGGCAGGGAAGGCCAGTTCATCCCCGTGACCTGCTACACCAACTGCGACACGGTGGAGCTTTTTCTCAACGGCAAATCCGTCGGCCTGAAGGGCTACGCTTTCCCTCGCTACGGAATGGAAGACCGCTACGGAAACACCGGGGCGCGCGCCCGCGTCCCGCGCACCACCAACGATCTGCATCTGGAATGGGACGTCCCCTATGAACCCGGCACCCTGAAAGCGGTGGGCACTAAAGATGGCAAAGTGGTCACCACCGTCGAGGTCTCTACCACCGGAGAGCCGTCAGCCGTTCGCCTGTCGGTGGATCGCGCCGAAATCGCCGCCGACCGGCGCGACGTAGCCCATATCACCGTGGAAATCCTGGACGCCCAGGGCCGCCTCGTGCCGACCGCCGATCCTGAGGTTGCTTTCGTTGTGGAAGGCGAAGGCAAACTCATCGGCCTGGACAACGGAGATCCGCAGAGCCACGAAGATTACAAGGCCACCCGCCGGAAGACCCTGAATGGACTGGCCCTGGCGATCGTGCAATCGACTGGGAAATCAGGCGCGATTCGGGTTGCGGCAAGTTCGCCGGGTCTTCAGTCCGCCAGTCTTACCCTTTCGACCAGGACGTAACACAGATCCAGGTCGCCGCTGCCGGCCCAATCGTCGGCTGCTTGCAGATTCACTGACAGGCGCGGCCATTCCAGTTGGCTTGGCGAACCGCGCGCGGAACCACGCCTGCCGCGTCGATTCAGACTCTCTAGCCCCCCCAACCGGTCCAGCAGCATTGGGCCGATGTCTTGTGGCCCTTCAGAACCACTCAGGACGATGATGCTGCCGACGGGAAGGATGTTTTTCAAGGAGTCTGCGATGAAAGCGTATTCCGGCAGCGTGGCATCCACCACCGCCAGCTTCAGGGTGCCCGGATGGGCCCGGATCTGCGACAGCACTTCACGCCCACTGCTGGCGAGGAGGGGTGTGAATCCTCTTGGCGATAGCGTCGCGACCACGGTGAGCTGGTCGCGACGGTTCGCCGTGACAATCAACGCCTGTCGTACTTCCGGCTCGGCCCCCCAATTGCGCCAGTCCAACTGCTGCAGCAGGCGGTCCGCGGCATCGACCATGGCAGCCGCGCTGCCAGAGCTGGCGGCGATCACGAAGCCGAGCAACATCGCGCAGATTGCGATGGTGGGCCATTCGACACTCGACCTGCCGGGCCCTGTGTCAAGCCGCGGGCGAACCGCCATACCTATCTTCCTCAGCGTCATGATGCGCTACCTGGGTAGCGGATACCAGTTCCGCCGGGACTACCGTTGCCGTGGGACTTTTCGAGCCGATGGCCGGCCGCCTGGTACTTTTCCAGCCGGCGGTTGCCGATTTGCACACTATTCGCCCGATAGTTTCAATTACCACCCGATTCGTACTGCCGGGACTGGAACGCGCGGGACTTTTTGACCGATTCCGTCAACCGATCATGTCTTTGATAATCTCGCCGCGCACTTCGGTCAGACGCTCTTTGCGGCCCAGGTACAGATAGCTGAGGGCGTCCTGATCGAGACCCATCTGGTGCAGCAGGGTGGCATGCAGATCGCGGAAGTGGACCGGCTTTTCGGTCACCTTCAAGCCGATAGCGTCGGTGGCGCCGTACACCGTTCCACCTTTGAATCCGCCGCCGGCCACGTACATGGAGAATGCCGTATTGTGGTGATCGCGTCCCTTGCTCTTCTCCGATTCCGGAGATCGTCCAAATTCGCCGCCCCAGAGCACGATGGTGGAATCCAGCATGCCGCGGCGCTTCAAGTCCTTGATCAGGCCGGCCACCGGCTTATCCGTCATGCCGGCCATCTTGAGGTGGTTGGATTCGATGTCGCTGTGCGCGTCCCATTCGGTCTCGGCGGCGCCGCCGCCGGAGACCACGCAGACGTAACGCACGCCTTTTTCCACCATGCGCCGTGCCAGCAGGCAGCGCCGCCCGTAGTCGTCGGTCTTGGGGTCGCCCACACCGTAGAGATCCAGCGTCTCCTGGGACTCCTTGCCGATATCGAAAACTTCCGGCGCTTCGGTCTGCATCTTGAACGCCGTATCGTAGGCGGAGATGCGGGCCGCGAATTCGGCGTCTTCGCCGGGCAGGTTGGCCTCGTTGAGCGAACGGATCAGATCGATCGTTTGCCGCCGCTCGGCCAGGGAAACTCCCTTGGGCAGATCCAGATTGAGCACCGGCTTCGAGCCCGGGCGCAGCATGGTGGGCTGGTAGACTGCCGGCAAGAAGCCGTTCTTGTACATCGGCAGGCCAGCCTCCTGCGCGCCGTGCGGGTCCGGCATTACGACGTAGGCGGGCAGCGACTCGGCCTCCGAGCCCAGGCCGTAGACCACCCAACTGCCCATGGCCGGAAATCCCGGAATCACGCGGCCGGTCATCATCTGGTACTGCGCCGCCGAGTGCACCACCATATCGCCGTGCATCGAGCGCACCACGCAGAGATCGTCCACGATCTCCGCTTGGTGCGGGAACAGGTCGGAGACTTCGATCCCCGACTTGCCGGACTTCCGGAAGGTCCGCTTGCAGCCCAGGATGCGCGATTCGGAATTGACGTTCTGGTATTTCACTTCGCCGAATTCCGCCGGGCGCTTCTGGCCGTGCAGTTGGTTGAGCAGTGGTTTGGGGTCCCAGGTCTCCAGATGGGAAGGTCCACCGGCCATGTAGACGAAGATGAACGCCTTCGCCTTGGCCTTGTCGGGCATGTGCGGGGGCTTGGGCGCCAGCGGATTGTAGCGCGCCGCGCGCGCCTGCGATTCGGCCAGCATGGAAGCGAAGGCGAGCGACCCGGCGCCACAAAAGCAGTCGGTCAGAAATTCGCGGCGATTGCGCGCATAGCGTATGTGTTCGGCCATATCAGTCCACGTAGAGAAAGGCATTCAGGTTGAAGACCGCCAGGGCGAATTCCTTCACCCGGGCGGGGTTGCCGGCTTCATCGGCCAGGAACTTCAGGGCCAGCGAGTTTTCACTCGCGGTGGGCCGCCGGCCCGCCGCCATGCGGAAAGCGTAGTCGATTCTTTCCGCCGCGGTGGCCCGCTCCTTCAGAATCCGGCCGGCGAACGCCGCGGCCAATTCGTTAGAGGTTTGCCCGTTGAGCAATTCCAGCGCCTGCGGAGCGTGCGTCGATTGTTCGCGGCGCGCGCAGGAGAGCAGCGTGTCCGGCGCGTCGAAGACCTCTTCGAACGGCAGGCGCAGATTGCGTTTGTAGATCATGTAGACGGTGCGGCGGTCGTACTCCGACTTGTCGCGCGCCGGCACCCAATATTGCGGCCGCTTCAGGCTGAGCACGAGGGCGGGATCGATCGGCGTCATGAAACTGGGCCCGCCGGCTTTGAGATTGAGGCGTCCGGAGACCGCCAGCATGGCGTCGCGGAGTTCCTCGGCTTCCAGCCGCCGATGGCTGAACTTCCAGAGCAGCGCGTTCTCCGAATCCTTCTCCATGGCCAGCTTCTCGATGGGCGAGACGCTGGATTGCCGGTAGGCGTTAGAGAGCAGGATCAGGCGATGGATCGGCTTGATGCGCCAGCCGCCTTCCACCAGCCGGCTGGCCAGCCAATCGAACAGTTCCGGGTTGGATGGCCGCGTGCCCATGCGTCCGAAGTCGTTCGGCGTGGAGACCAGGCCTGTGCCGAAATGATATTGCCAGACGCGGTTCACCATGACGCGGGCGGTCAGCGGGTTGGCCGGATCGGCGATCCACTCGGCCAGCTTGAGGCGCGGAGCGGCGGCGTCGATGGGCGCTTCCGGCGCGGCCTCCGGCAAGAGGATGCCCAGTGGCCGCATGCCCACTTTGGCGGTTGGACTCAAGTAGTCGCCGTGGAAGAGGACCTGAATCGGCGACGCCTTGGCGGGCTCGTCGGTCACGCTGTAGATGGATTCCAGCGGCGCCGGCATCTTGTCATCCAAGGCCTCAAGCTGCAATTCCAGCTTGGCCTTTTCGGCGTCGGGAGCGCGGCGCAACTGCATTTGCAGGCGGCGGCGTTCCTGTTCTACGGGCGCGGCTTGCGCCTTCCAATCCGTCTGCGCCTGCTCGCTCGCGAGCACCAGATCGTTGGGCTGCGCCTGCGCGAAATGCGCCTGCAAGCGGTAGTAATCCGATTGCCGGAAGGGGTCGAACTTGTGATCGTGGCAGCGCGCGCAGCCCACCGTGACGCCGAGGAATGCGGCGCCCACGATATTGGTCATTTCGGTGAGCACTTCATTGTGCGAGCTGGCCACGTCCTGATTGCCGGCGTTCTTGCGCAGCGGTCCCAGGCGGTTGAAGCCGCTGGCCACCAGCAGGGCCGGGTTCCGGGCGTCGATCTCATCGCCGGCCAGTTGTTCCCTGACGAATTCGTTGTAGGGCTTGTCGGCGTTGAAGCTCCGCACCACGTAATCGCGATAGCGCCAGGCGTCGGGCCGGTGCATGTCGTACTCGTAGCCATCGCTCTCGGCGAAGCGGACCACGTCGAGCCAGTGACGGCCCCACTGCTCGCCGTAGTGCGGCGAAGCCAGCAGCCGGTCCACCACCTTCTCCCAGGCATTGGGCGATTTGTCAGCGATGAACGCGTCGATCTCCTGCGGAGTAGGCGGCAGGCCGGTGAGGTCGAAGGTGACGCGGCGCAGCAGGGTGGCGCGGCCGGCGGGGGGCGCGGGTTTCAGACCCGCTTTCTTGAGCCCGGCCAGCAGGAAGGCATCGATGGGCGACTTTGCCCAGGCCTTGTCGGGCGGGGCAGAGAAGGCCGGGGGAGTGGGATCTTTTCTCGGTTGGAAGGCCCAGTGGCGGCGTTCCGCGGCCGTGTACACGCCGAGTGGCGCAACCGGCACGTCGGAGGCGGCCAGCATCATTGCCGCACTGAAAATCACAACGTAGCACTTCATCCGTTGGTCCCCTCTGATGGCTAGTATAGTGCCTGCGAAGCCCGAAGAATACTTCCAAAAGCGCAGATTGGGCGTATATTTGATGGTAGCCAGGAAGCCGAAGTGGAAATCCTGGCGTGGACCTTTTTGCCGAGGCCGTTGGCTACCTCCAATATATGCCCAATCATCTCCGCTGGAACCGCT
>JAPKZC010000737.1 GCA_026394025.1 Candidatus Solibacter sp. | reverse complement strand
GAAGTCCGCCCTGCCCACCTGTTATAATAGAGTTTTCGCAGGGTCAAGTTTACAGTCAGAGGAGTTTCATGATTTCAGCAACACAGATGCGTCCGGGCATGGTGATCAAGTACAACAACGAACTGTACTCGGTATTTAGCGTGAATCACCGGACGCCCGGCAATCTGCGCGGTTTCGTGCAGGCCAAGATGCGCAGCCTGCGCACCGGCTCCATGACGGAAAACCGTTTCTCGTCCGAAGACAAGGTGGAGAAAGCCATCATGGACGAGCAGGAGATGGAGTACCTGTACGACGATGGCGAGTACTTCTATTTCATGAATACCGAAACCTACGAGCAGATGCACTTGATGAAGGACCTGCTTGGCGACGCAGTCAACTACCTGATCCCGCAACTCAAGGTCTCGGTGGAGTTCTACGAAGGCAAGCCTATCAGCGTGGAAATGCCGGCAACGGTGGACATGCTGGTGGTGGAGACCGAACCCGGGATGCGAGGCGCCACGGTCAGTAACGTCACCAAGCCCGCGAAGATGGAAACCGGCCT
This sequence comes from Candidatus Solibacter sp., assembly GCA_026394025.1. Taxonomy (GTDB): domain Bacteria; phylum Acidobacteriota; class Terriglobia; order Bryobacterales; family Bryobacteraceae; genus Solibacter. Next base: position 1,029 of record JAPKZC010000737.1, on the reverse strand, counting down.
CGTCGTGCAAGTCCCGTCCTTCATCACCGAGGGCGAAAAGATCCGCGTCAACACCGCCGAAGGCACCTACCAGGAACGCGCATAGCCTCCGGGTATCGGGCGCGCTCTACGGTTCAACGGCAAGCCCATTCAGCGCCGCCAGGAGAGTCTCCTCCTCGGCCGGGAACACGGTCCTCAAATCAAAGATCAGACGCCCGTCTTCAATGCGTGCCACCACCGGCGGGTTACCCAACCGCAGCCTGCGTTCGGCCTCCATCAAGTTGGCACAATCCACGGCGATCACCCAAGTAGGAACGGACTGCTGGGGAGTCGCGCCCCCGCCGATCACCGATTCCCCCGCGATGACTTGAGCGTGAAGCCCCGGCGCGCGTTCCACCAGTCTGAGCGCACGCTGTCGAATCTGGTCCGCCGTGTACCGCAACATGGCGAGAGAGGGCACGTCGTCCCAGCGTTCCAACAGTACGTTGCGTAGCGTATTCTCCAGCACCTGGTAGATGACCTTATCCAGGCGCAGCACGCGAAAGAGCGGATTGCGCCGCAGACGCGCAATCAACTCATGGCAGCCCGCGAGAATTCCGGCCTGCGGTCCGCCGAGAAGCTTGTCGCCGCTGAAGGAGACCAGATCCACGCCCGACGACAGGCTGTCGGAAACCATGGGCTCATCGATGCCGAAGGCTCGCAGGTTCACCACGCACCCGCTGCCCAGGTCCTCATACACAGGGATGCCGCGCTCGCGGCCCAGCGCTACCAACTCGCGCAGTTCCGGGCGGGCAGTGAAGCCCGAGATGCGGAAATTGCTGGGATGCACGCGCATCAGAAGGCGGGTGCGATCGTTGATGGCGGCGCGGTAGTCGTCGATGCGCGTGCGATTGGTGGTGCCGACCTCGCACAGGGTGGCGCCGGAACGGGCCATAATGTCGGGAATGCGGAAGCCGTCGCCGATTTCGATCAGTTCGCCGCGCGAGACGATGGCCTCGCCGCCCGCCGCGAGTTCGTGCAGGACCAGGAACACGGCGGCGGCATTGTTGT
>JAPKZC010000507.1:1197-1619 GCA_026394025.1 Candidatus Solibacter sp. | reverse complement strand
CAGGATAAAGCCCACCGCGCCAAGCGCGGCGACGGAGATGATGCCTCTGAGAGTTTCCACGTGGACCTCCGTTGCCGTTTTAGCATACGGCGCCACTTGGTGAGGAGTGCGGCTCCGAGTCGGTCGTCAGTTCTCCAGGTTGAAACTCAGTGTGATATTCGTCTTATAGAGCTTCGAAACCGGACATCCCGTCTTGGCGTTCTGAACTGCCTTCTCAAACGCCTCCGCGCTGGCGCCGGGCACCTTGGCCTTCAACTCCAGATGGCTTTCCGTAATGGCGAAACCGTCGGACTGTTCTTCGAAAGTCATCGTACAGGCGGTTTCCAGACTCTCCGCCGCCATACCCGCCAGCCCCAGTTGCGCGGACAGCGCCATGGTGAAACAACCGGCGTGCGCGGCAGCCAGCAATTCTTCGAGTTGGG
>JAPKZC010000507.1:727-1138 GCA_026394025.1 Candidatus Solibacter sp. | reverse complement strand
GGGTGCCCTGCCCGCCTTCAAATCGCGACCCAAAAGAATAGGGCGCGCTCGAAAGCGCTCCGTCCGTGGTGGAGATTTGTCCCTTCCCTGCCTTCAAATCACCACTCCATTGAGCGTTCGCTGTACGTTTCATGATAGTCCCCTCCTGGCCTGGATTCGAGGAACGGCCACCGTGGCAACACCCTTACTAGGATGCAACACGGGTATCCTGGGAAACAAGCGAATTGATTCGTGGCCAACCGCCGGATTGAAGAACAGCTCGAAGCCCTCAGCCGCCTGCGCGGAGTTTCCCCCGCCGACGCGGCTCCCGCCCTACGCAAGGCGCTGGCCGACCGCGTCAACCTGGTGGCCGCCAAAGCCGCCAATATCGCGGCGGACCTGCCCGCGCCGGAACTGGTGCCGGACCTGTTG
>JAPKZC010000507.1:0-574 GCA_026394025.1 Candidatus Solibacter sp. | reverse complement strand
GGGTGGGGTGGCCGGGAGGACACCGCCGGCCGGGTGCGCGGCATCTGCCTGCTGGCCCTCCCGGCCTGCGCAGACCTCGCGCGCGAACAGGTGCTGCGCCACATGGTCAACGCGCTCACCGAACCCTCCCCCACCGTGCGCGCCGACGCCGCCCGCGCCCTGGCCGAAATGCAGGGCGACGAGAGCGCCCTCCTGCTCCGCCTCAAGGCCCGTGCCGGCGACGCCGAGCCCGCTGTCACAGGACAAGTGCTGGAATCCCTCATCGCCCTGGGGCGCCGCGCCGCCCTGCCCTTCGTCCGCAACTTCCTGGCCGCCGCCGACCAGGTAGCCGAAGAAGCCGCCCTCGCACTCGGTGGCTCCCGCCAAACCGAAGCCGTGGACGTTCTCCTGGAATCCTGGCCTACGGCGCGCGGCCTCGAATACCGCCAGGCGCTGCTCCGCGCGCTCAGTATCTCGCGCCACGACCGCGCCATCGAGTTCCTGAAGCAATTGGCCGCGGAGGGCCGCCCGCAGGATGCCGCCGACGCGCGCGCCGCCCTGGCATTGTTCCCGGAGAAAGATGCGGAGTGAGTGC
>JAPKZC010001005.1:2402-7743 GCA_026394025.1 Candidatus Solibacter sp. | reverse complement strand
GTCTTCCGGCCACTCCTGTAGTTGCCCCCACGCCCCGATTTTCGGCTTCAGCAGTTTCTCCCGCAGTTGCGCCACCTTCTGCCGGTATTCGGTATCCACGCCCAGCGCGGCGGCAGCCTCGATGTAATTGGTGAAAAGGTCCCAGACAATTTCCTGATCGTAAGTCACTCCCGGCTCTTCGGGGCCATGCTCCGGGCTCCAGCCGTCGGGCGTCACCAACGCACCATCGGCGCGCGCCACCAGGTGGTCCTCCCAGAATTGAGTTACTTCCTTGAGCACCGGGTAAGCCGTCTTTTGCAGGAATTCCCGATCCCTCGTGAATGCGTAATGCTCCCAGTAATGCTGCGCGTACCAGGCGGAGCCGGGCGGATTCCACTTGAAACTCCCCGCGCCGAAAATGTTGTTCTCGGTCTGCACCGTCCAGCCGCGCACCTTGGGATAGTGCTGCCGCGTGGCCTCGGCGCGCACGCCGCGCAGGCTGTTCACGTAGTCGAAAAATGGAATCGCGCATTCGGACAGATTGGCCGGCTCCGCGGGCCAGTAGTTCATCTGGATATTGATGTTGGAGTGATAATCGCTGCGCCACGGCGGATTGTTGGAGTTATTCCACAGCCCTTGCAGGTTGGCCGGCAGGCTGCCCGGGCGCGAAGAGGAGATCAGCAGATAGCGCCCGAACTGAAAGAATAGCGCCTCCAGTTCGGCATCCGCCGCGCCGTCACGATAGCGCACCAGGCGCTCATCTGTCGGTAGATTGGTCGGCAGTTCGGCCGCGCCGGAGCCGAGAGTAAGCGACACGCGCCGGAACAGCCGCTGGTAATCGGCCACGTGCGCCGCGCGCAAGTCGGCGTATGGCTTCACCGCGCCCGCCCGAAGTTGCCCGGCGATGCGCGCGTGCGGCGCATCGCCGCACCACCCGCGCGCCCGGTCCGCCACGTAGTTGGTGCCCGCCGCAACCAGGACGGTGAGCGCATCGACGCTCTCAATCCGCAGTGAGCCGTCGGCGGAGGCCGTGATGCGCCCTCCCGTGTTGACTACCTGTACCGCGGTCTCATAGAGCAAGCCGTTGGCCAGTTTGCCGCCCGCCGCCAGCAGATTGCCGGTCGCCTCGGTCCGCGCCGCATGAGGAAGACCAGCACCTGCTGTGGCGCGCTGGCGAAATACTCGCGGGAGTAGGCGATTCCATCCGCCGTATATTGAATGCTGTGGATCGCGTTGTCGATATCCAGGCGACGCTGATAACTCCGCGGTGCGCCTTGCGCCAGACCGACAAACAGGTCGGCCAGATTCTGATAGCTTCCGGTGTCCTTTTCGTCGCCGGTCCAGAGCGATATTTCGTTGAGTTGCAGATGCTCCAGGCGTGCGTCGCCGAAGATCATGGCGCCGAGCCGTCCATTGCCGATAGGCAGCGCCTGGCTCTGCCAGTCCTCGGCCGGCTGATTGTAGCGCAGGGCAAGCCGCTGACCAGACGCAACGGCGGTCAGGGCAATTACGCTGAGAAACAGGCGGAGAGTAACTTTCATGGTCTTTTCCATTGTGCACCTTGCCGCACCGTCCTGGCGGGCCCCGGGCTCCATGGAGTGATGCCATGGCCCGCGCGCCGTTCTCCCAGAAAGGGATAAACGGTACTTTTATCGTGGGTAATGGTACCCACATTGCCTAAAACTAATAGCGCAGTCCCTGCCTGTGTGACTTATAATTAGCGTCATATGTCCATTAGTCTTGATAAAGCAACCTTGGAAGCGGCCCTGGTAGGTTACCAGCAGCACCTGCAGCAGATTGAAGCTAAGATGGCGGACCTGCGGCGCCTGCTGAAACAGCCTGCTGCCGCTGCCCCGGCCCCGGCAGCCAAGCGCGCCACTAAAGCCGCCCCCGCAAAGCAGAAGCATCGGATGAGCGCCGAGGGAAGAGCGCGCATCGCGGCCGCCCAACGCGCACGCTGGGCCAAAACCAAGAAAGCCCAGAAGGCGCAAGAGTAGAACCACTGCGACTTAGGCGCGGGCCTGCGCGGTGTTACGGCGCCGCCGCAAGAGGCAAGCCGCGCCCAGTAGAAACAGGCCGGCGGAGATCCACTGCGAGGTGTCAAACGCCCCGCCCAGCAGGTTCCCCTGCTCGTGTACCCGGAAGAACTCCACCGTGAAACGCGCCGCGGAGTAAAGCATAAGGTACGTCCCGATAATCCCTCCATCGGCGTGCGGTTTGCGAATCCGCCAGTAGAGAAACCCAGAAATAACAAACTCCGCGGCAGCCTCGTAGAGCTGCGTCGGATGCAGTGGGACTTGGAGCGGCACACCCACCAGTCCGTGCGCCACCGGATTCGTAAACGTCACCGCCCAGGGGCGGTGACATTCCACGCCCCAGCAACAGCCCGCCGTGAAACACCCAATGCGTCCGATCCCGTGGCCTAGCGCGATGGCCGGCGCGAACACGTCGGCCGTCTTCCAGCCCGGAAGGCGTGTCTTCCGCATGTGCCAGACCGCCACCGCCAGCGCCGCGATCAATCCGCCGTAAAACACTCCGCCCGCCTGCAGCGTGGAGAGCGAGAAGATCTCACCCGGGTGCTGCGTGTAGTACGGGATATCGATCAGAAACATCATCAGCTTGGCGCCGCCAATCGCCGACAGCGCGCAGTAGATACCCAGGTTGGTGACCGCGTCCACATTCAGGCCGGCCTCCCGCCCAAGGCGCCCGGCCAGCCACAACGCAGTCAGAAATGCCGCCGCCACCAGCACGCCATAGGTGTGCAGAAATGAGAGACCCAGGAGTTCAGGGTACATTTGCCGCCTGCCGCTTCGGCCGCAGTAGATCCACCAGTAGTAGCCCGCTGCCAATCACGATCGCCGAATCCGCCACGTTGAACGTGTGCCAGTGATACTCGCGGATATAGAAGTCCAGGAAATCCGTCACCCGTCCCCACACCGCGCGGTCAAACACGTTGCCCGCCGCCCCGCCCAGAATCAGCGTCAGCCCCCAGAAGGAAGAGCGGTCCAGCCGGGCAGCGTTCCACAGCATGGATGCCACAAACACCACCGCCGCCGCCGACAGCACCAGCAGCAGCGTGGTTTGCCATTGGTTGGTGGAATCGTTCATGATGCCGAAGGCCATGCCGCGATTCTCCGAGTGCACGATGTTGAACAACCCCGGGATCACCCGCACCGTGTCCAGCGCCGAGACGTTGCTCTCCACGATCCACTTAGTGAGGCGGTCGAGCGCGAGCACCCCCGCCGCGATTCCGTAGGCCTTCACCCGCGGGTCAGACATGCCTGAGTCAACCATGGATAATCTCGTGGACGGCGCCGGCGCACGGCAGGCAGATGGTCGGGAAACTCGCGTCGCCGCCCACGTCCGAGGTGTACTTCCAGCAGCGCTCGCATTTGTCTCCCGCCGCGCGCTCTACCTTCACGCCGAGCGCGTCCCCTTCCGCCCGTTCCACTACCACCTGCGACACGATGAATAGCGCGGGCAGTTGTTCGGCGTATTGCACCAGCAGGGTGTACAGCTCGCCGTTGGCCGAGAGCCGAACGCGGGCTTCCAGCGGCGCGCCGATCAGTTTTTCGTTGCGCGCCGTATCCAGATGCTTCAGGACGCCATCCCTCACCGGCATGAGACGGTCCCAGTTGGCCGCGCGTTTCCGCGCCGCCTCGTCCAACCCGGCCGCCAGTTCGGCGGGCTCCGGGAAGTACGCCATGTGGACGCTCCCGGCGCGCCCCATGTGGCCCCAGACCTCTTCGGCGGTGAAACTCATGAGCGGCGCCAGCAGGCGTACGAACGCGTCCAGCAGCCGGTACAGCGCCGTTTGCGCGCTGCGCCGCGCCTGCGATTTGGGCGCCGATGTGTAGAGCCGGTCCTTCAACACATCGAAGTAAACCGCGCTCAGATCCACCGTGCAGAAGGCGTAGACCGCGTGGGTCTTCGGCGCGCAATAGCATCCACTGGTCCAACTCCGCCATCTCGCCCGCGGGCACCGCATCCGCGGCGGCGTCGAAGCCCGCCAGATTGCCCAGCATGTAGCGGAACGTATTGCGCAGCTTGCGGTAGGCATCCACCAGGCGCGTCAGAATTGTCGCCGACATGCGCACGTCTTCGTGGAACTCCACCGATGCCGTCCACAGCCGCAGAATGTCCGCGCCGTGATCCCTGATGACAGTTTCCGGCTCAATCGAGTTGCCCAGCGACTTGTGCATCGCCTTGCCTTCGCCATCCAGTACCCAGCCGTTCAGCAGGCACGCACGGTACGGCGAACTCCCTCGCAAGCCCGTGCCCACCAGCAGCGAACTGTGGAACCAGCCGCGATACTGATCGCCGCCTTCCAGATAGACATCCGCCGGCCACGGCAAGCCGAAGCTCTCGTTAAGCACCGCCAGATGGCTCGATCCCGAATCGAACCACACGTCCAGAATGTCCGTCTCCTTGGCGAATTCGGTGCCGCCGCACTTGGCGCAGGTATGCCCGGCGGGCAGCAACTCCGCCGCCGTGCGTTCATACCAGATGTCCGCCGTGTGCTCCGCAAAGAGCCCCACGATGCCGTCCAGAATCTTGCGGTCCGTCACCGGCTCGCGGCAGCCCTCGCAGTAGAATACGATGATCGGCACGCCCCAGACACGCTGGCGCGAGATGCACCAATCGGGCCGCACCGCGATCATGTTGGAGATGCGCTCCTGCCCCCACTCCGGCATCCACTTGACTTGCTTGATGGCATCGAGGGCGTCCTGCCGGAAGTGGTTCAGGTCCATGCCGATGAACCACTGCTCGGTGGCGCGAAAGATCACCGGATTGTGACAGCGCCAGCAGTGCGGGTAGGAGTGCGCCAGTTTCTCCATGCCGAGCAGCGCGCCCGCCTTCTGCAAGAGTTCCAGCACGACCGGGTTGGCTTCCCACACGGTCTTGCCGATCAGCTCGTCCGGCAGGTGTCCGGGGGCGCCTTCCGCCCTGAAGAATCGCCCGGCCGCATCCACCGGACAAAACGTCGCGATGCCGTACTTCTGGCCGATGGCGTAATCTTCCTGTCCGTGTCCGGGGGCCGTGTGGACCGCACCGGTGCCTTGTTCCAGCGTCACGTGGTCCGCCAGTATGCCTAGCGAATCGCGCTCCATCAATGGATGGCGGAACACGGCGCCTTCAATACGCGCGCCCTGAAACGTCGCGACGGTCTGGCACTCGTGCCAGCCCAATTTCTCCGCCGTCACCTTCACCAGGTCCGCTGCCACCAGATACACCGCGCCCGCCACATCCACGGCCGCATACTCGAAGCGCGGATTGTAGGCGATCGCCATGTTGGCCGGGATGGTCCAGGGCGTGGTGGTCCAGATCAACCCGTATACCTTGCGGCCGGCCAGCGCCGGGT
>JAPKZC010001005.1:0-2377 GCA_026394025.1 Candidatus Solibacter sp. | reverse complement strand
GCGCGACCCGGACCCAGATGGAAGGGCTGGTGTGGTCGGCATACTCCACTTCCGCTTCGGCCAGCGCCGTGCGGTCCTTGATGCACCAGTGGACCGGCTTCAGCCCCTTGTACACATAGCCCTTATCCAGGAAATCCACGAACGCGCCGGCGATCACACTCTGATACTTCGCGCTCATCGTGAGGTAGGGGTCTTCCCAGCGCCCCAGCACGCCCAGCCGCTTGAAATCCTGCCGCTGAATCTCGACGTACTTCTCCGCGTACTTGCGGCAGGCGCGGCGGATCTGTACCGCCGTCATCTGCGCTTTCTTCGAGCCGAGTTCGCTATCGACTTTGATTTCGATGGGCAGGCCGTGGCAATCCCAGCCCGGAACGTAAGGCGAATCGAAGCCCGCCATGGTCTTCGATTTGACTACGAAATCCTTGAGGATTTTGTTGAACGCAGTGCCCAGGTGAATCCGCCCGTTGGCATACGGCGGCCCGTCGTGCAGCACGTACAGCGGCCGCCCCGCGCGTGACGCGCGAATCTTGTGATACAGCTTCTCCTCTTCCCACCGCGCCAGCATCTTAGGCTCGGCCTGCGGCAGGTTGGCCTTCATGGAGAAAGCCGTTGTCGGCAGATTGACGGTCTGCTTCAGCACTACATTATGCGGATCCATTTTAGGGGTAACTCTCATGGTAGCAAGTAGGGAGGGGCATGAGGCTCCGGGATTGCGCCGGTGACCAACCAGCGCGCAGCCTTGCCAGTCTGCCCCACCAGGGAATGGCGGCGTTGTGACGCAAACTTACGGGAGTTGGGTGGATTGCTTGTGTGGGTGTAAGTTCCTGTTCCAGCGCGGGTTGCGGGGATGGCGGGAAAGTTTGTGACGCAAACCAGCCGACGGCGCGGAGGACTCAGACGCAGTGCGGCGGCGACGGACGGGTGGGAAACGGTAGAGGGGCCGAGGGGTTTGGATGGGGCGTGCATCTCCGACTTCAGGTATACCATTGGGGCGGGCCGGATTCCGATCTCCAGGCCTGGAAGTGATTGAAATGAGGGAAAAAAGAAAGTTGAAAATTGTGCAATGGTTAAAGGTTTCTTCAGTTTCGCGGCGGAAAAGGGCACGGTCTGACGGGAACCACAGGCGGTGGTAGAGTGAAGGGATCCGGGTCTATTTTCTCACTGTAAGGAGATCGCCATGACGAAGTTTATGCTCTGGGTGGCTCTCGCGGCGTTGTCGGGAGACGCGCTGCTGGCGCAAGACCTGACCGGCGCCTGGCAGGGCACGTTGCAGTTGCCCGGCGGCAGGGAATTGCGGATGGTCATCAAGGTCTCAAAGGCTGAGGGCAGCGGCCTGCGCGCCATCATGTACAGCATCGACCAGGGAGGGCAAGGTATCCCGGCCAACCCGGTCACGTTGCAGGGTTCGACCGTAAAAAGAAGCCGACGGAGACTCGATCAAGGGAAACTGGAAGCAGGGACCCGACCCGCTGGCTTTGAATCTAAAGCGTGCCACCGCCCAAACCGCCTGGGCGATTCCCGAACCTCCGCCGCCGCCGAAGCCGATGGCCGCGGATGCAACTCCGGAGTTTGAAGTGGCCACGATCAAGCCCGCCACGCCCGACCGGCCCGGTAAGGCGTTCATGGTCAGAGGCCGTCAGTTTTCCACCATCAATACCACGCTCAACGATTTGATCGTCTTCGCCTACGGGATTCACGCCAAGCAGATCACCGGCGCGCCGGCCTGGCTCGAAACGGAGATGTTCGATCTGGCCGCACAGCCTAACGGAGAGGGCCAGCCCAACGAGAAGCAATGGAAGGCCATGGTTCAGAAGCTGCTGGCGGATCGCTTCAAGCTCACCTTCCATCGCGACAAGAAAGAGCTCTCGGTGTACGCCATTACGGTCGGAAAGAACGGGCCGAAGCTCACGAAGAGCGAAAGCACGAGCAGCCTCCCCGGTCTATTCTTCCGGGGGCTTGGGAATTTGCCTGCCATCAACGCTACCATGGCGGACCTCGCCGGCGTGATGCAGAGCGCCGTTCTCGACCGGCCGGTAGTGGACCAGACGGGAATCACCGGACGGTGGGACTTCACGCTGCTCTGGACACCCGATGAGTTTCAGTTCGCCGCCCTTGGTGGCAATAGACCGCCGCCCCCGACGGACAAGGCCGCGGCGCCTCCGGATCTGTTCACTGCCTTCTGGCCTCCTTAAAAGACCGGATCGGCCAGTTTCGCCAAGATGGCGGCGGAGGCCTTCTCGACGTCCGCATGGAGGGAGTTGCCGTGTGCATCCATGGTGACGATGGCTGGGAAGTTGTCGACATCCAGATGCCACATTGCTTCAGGCACTCCGAACTCCAACAGATGGACATTTTTCACGCTCTTGATGCAGCGGCC
>JAPKZC010000904.1 GCA_026394025.1 Candidatus Solibacter sp. | reverse complement strand
CATCTTCCGCGAGCTTCAGGCGATTGTCGAGGCCACGTCCCTGGAGAGCTGATCGAATTGGAGCCGATCTGGCTCCTTCGGGGACGCTCCGCTTTGGTGCAGCCGTCGTCAATTATGACCAAATCGGCGAAGGCGCGAAGCATGTACCGGCTTCACCTCGCGTAGAGCTCTCGTGCGCCGAGAACCTCCTTGCCAGCGCTTCACTCGAAACGACGCCGCAGAACCCAGCCATCGGCAGCGGCCCGCATACCCAAAAAACGAGAGCATCGCCGGATACTTCTGGATGCAGTGTGCTGTATGCTGATGTATTGGACAGAAAATGTGATGAATGATCCACCGATTTCGCAGGTACAAGACCGATGGTTGTCGGTTGACGAACTGGCTGGCTACCTCGGGATCAAGCGGGACACCGTCTACAAGTGGATCACCCGTCGCAGAATGCCCGGGCACAAAGTGGGACGCCTCTGGAAATTCAGGAAAGAGGAAATCGACGCGTGGGTGAGGAGCGGCGCCGCGAGCGAACCGGACAAATAGGCAATGCAGAAGCAGAGTGCAGTGGATCAAATTCGGCACCGGCTCTCGGGAATCGCCGACAACTACAACCGGCTGGTCCTCCTGGTGGGCCCTTCCGGCAGCGGCCGGACGGCGGTCCTTCGTGCGCTCGCGGATGCCGAGAAAGCTCCGGTGCTCAACGTGGGCGCCGAGATCTCGCGTCGGCTTCTGGACCTGACAGAGCGGCAGCGGGTCCTTCAGTTGCCCAGATTGCTGGAGGAAGCGGTTGTTGCACTTCCATGCGACCTGACGATCCTGGACAATACTGAGGTTCTTTTCAATCCCGTGCTCAAGCAAGATCCTCTGCGCCTGTTGCAAGGGCTGTCCAGGAATCGCACCATCGTTGCTAGTTGGCTGGGCGACGTGGATGGTGGGCATTTGACGTACGCTGTGCCGGAGCACCCGGAGTTTCGCCGATATCCGTCGGCTGATCTGCTGGTTGTTTGCCTCAGGCATAATGGTGAGCCCGCAAAGGTGGAGAGATGAAATACGGCGATCTAATCCAATTCGAACCGATTGAGTCGGTGGTACAACTCCGCAATGCGGATCAGTTGGACGCGGCGAAGCAGCTCGTGTCCACCTACGTCATCTCGGATGAGATGGCGGAAAAGCTGACGTCATTGGTCATTCCGGACCTTCAGTTCGACGCGCCGGCAGATAACAAAGGGCTGATGGTCGTGGGCAATTACGGCACAGGTAAATCCCACCTGATGTCTGTTCTTTCAGCCATCGCGGAAGATGCTGCCACACTTCCCTTGGTGCGGTGCGAACCGGTAGCCAAGGCGGCACAGCGGATCGCCGGCAAGTTCAAGGTGATCCGTACCGAGATCGGCGCCGTGACGATGTCTCTCCGCGATATTCTCACTGCGGAAATCGAAGAGCACCTCTCAAAGTTGGGAATCAGCTTCACCTTCCCTTCGGCCGCCACCGTTACGAACAACAAGCGCGCTTTTGAAGAGATGATGGCGCTGTTCCATCAGAAGTTTCCCGACCAGGGTCTCCTCGTCGTCGTTGACGAGCTGCTCGACTACCTGCGAAGCCGGAAGGACCAGGAGCTGATCCTCGACCTGAACTTTCTCCGAGAAGTGGGTGAGGTCTGCAAGGACCTGCGCTTTCGATTCGTCGCCGGCATCCAGGAAGCCATTTTTGACAGCCCGCGATTTTCTTTCGTCGCGGAGAGTGTGCGCCGCGTGAAGGATCGCTTTGAGCAAATCCTCATCGCCCGGAGCGACGTGAAGTTCGTTGTCGCCGAGCGCCTCTTGCGAAAGTCGCCGGCGCAGCAGGCTCAGGTTCGGGAGTATCTGCTGCCCTTCGCGAAATTCTACGGCAACATGAACGAGCGGATGGACGAATTTGTCCGCCTGTTCCCTGTGCATCCAGACTATATCGACACCTTCGAGCGCGTGACCGCAGTGGAGAAGCGTGAAGTGCTCAAGAGCCTCTCGCTAGCGATGCGAAAGAAGCTGAACGATTCGCTGCCCATGAACGAGCCCGGGCTGATCGCTTACGACAATTACTGGAACACCCTGAGAGAGAACCCGTCCTTCCGTGCCGTACCGGATATTCGCGCCGTCATCGACTGCAGCCAGGTCCTTGAGTCTCGCGTTGACGCGGCTTTCCCAATGAAGCCATTCAAGCCCATGGCGCGACGGATCATCCAGGCGCTTTCGGTCCACCGGCTTACGACCGGAGATATCCATGTCCCGGTTGGGCCCACTGCCGCGGAGTTGCGCGACACGCTTTGCCTTTACCAAGCCGAAGTAGCCGCAATGGGCGGGGATGGCGCTGCGGATCTTCTGACACACGTCGAGAATGTGGTTGGCCAGATCAAGAGCACCGTGAGTGGACAGTTCATTTCACAGAATCAGGACAATGGCCAGGTCTACCTCGACCTAAAGAAGACAGAAGACTACGACGCGCTCATCGAAAAACGAGCCGAGTCCTTGGATTCCACTCAACTGGACCGCTACTACTATGAAGCGCTGAAACGTGTGATGGAGTGTACGGACCAAACCTACGTCAGCGGCTACCGGGTCTGGGAGCATGAGCTCGAATGGATTGAGCGGAAGGTCGCTCGCCGCGGTTACCTTTTCTTTGGCGCTCCCAATGAGCGCTCGACGGCGGCGCCGCCCCGCGATTTCTATTTGTACTTCCTTCAGCCCTTCGATGCGCCGCGATATCAGGATGAGAAGAGGAAGGACGAAGTATTCTTCCGGCTCAACCTCACCGCGAGTGACGACGGATTTCGAGCAATTCTCCGCAGCTATGCGGCGGCCGTTAATCTGGCATCGACATCGTCGGGAAATGCCAAAGAGACCTATGAGCGCAAGGCAACTGGATTCCTGCGGGATCTGGTGAAGTGGCTGCAAGAACACATGACCACTGCCTTTGAAGTCACCTACCAAGGGAAGGCCAGACCTCTCCTGGGCTGGGTGAAGGGCAAATTGGTCGGCAGTGGCGGCCGTATCAACGTCCGTGATGTCGTGAATACGGTCGGCTCAGTCTGCCTGGCGCCGCACTTCGAAGACATCGCGCCCAATTATCCGGTATTCTCACTCCTGATCACGACAGCCAACCGCGAGTTGGCGACCCAGGATGCGTTGAAAGCCATTGCCGGCGGTCCGCGAACGAAACTCGCCACCGCAGTGCTCGAGGCATTGGAACTGCTGGACGGCGAGCGGCTGGATTCGGCGAAGTCGAAGTTCGCCGCCCAGGTCGTCGACACGCTGAAGAAGAAGGGCCACGGCCAAGTTGTGAACCGGAGTGAACTGGTTCACGAAGTACACGGCGTGGAATACTTTGCGCCCGACGGCTTCCGACTGGAGCCCGAGTGGCTGGTGGTCTTGCTTTCCGCACTGGTACATTCCGGCGATCTGGTACTGGCGATTCCCGGCAAGAAGCTCGACGCAACGAATATCGCCCAGTTGACGGCAACGCCCCTTGACGAGCTAATCAACTTCAAGCACATCGAGCGCCCCAAGGATTGGAATCTCCCGGCGCTCAAGGCCCTATTCGAGCTGTTGGGCCAGCCACCCGGTCTTGCGCAGGCGCTCACGCAGGGCGGCGAACAGGCCGGCAACGCTGTTAGAGCGCTGGCCGGTGAATCCAAACGACTCACCGAGCGAATCGTCCAGGCGCAACAAGCGTTGCAGGGCGGCATGAAGCTCTGGGCGCGGAATTTGCTTTCTCCGGAGGATTCCGAGGTGCTGCGTGGCCGCATGGATGACTCCAAGCAATTCCTGGAGTCTCTCCAGGCCTACACGACTGCCGGGCAACTCAAGAACTTCCGCCATGAGCCGCAGGATGTGACCGGCAAGCGTGACGGCTTGGACGCACTCAGACAGGTGGAAGCATTCCAGGTGATCGCCGCCGAGTTCAGTCCGCTCGCATCCTATCTGGCTACTGCGGAAGCTGCCCTGCCCAGCGATCATGCCTGGATCACGAAAGTCCAGGCCGTGCGCCACGAGTTGCTCTCGGACATGCTCGACGCCGGGAGACGCGAATCGCATTCATTCCGCCAGCAGGGTCTTCAGAAGCTATCCGGCTTGAAGAAGGATTACTCGGACCTTTACGTTACGGCTCACGGCCGCGCGCGGCTGGGCGCGAAAGACGACAAGCTGAAGTCGCACCTGTCGAAGGATGCGCGGCTGGGACAGTTGCAGCGGCTCTCAACTATTGAGCTGATGCCGCGGCAGCAGCTCAGCGACTACCAGAACCGCTTGGCCGGACTGCGAACATGCTTCGCGCTAACTCAGCCAGATCTCGATGCGTCACCGGTGTGCCAGCACTGCAACTTTCGGCTGGTTTCCGAACCCGACCCTGTCCCTGCAAGCCAGACCATCAGAAGACTGGAGGATGAGTTGGACCGGTTGCATGATGGCTGGACGAAGACGCTTCTCGACAACCTCGAGGAGTCGATGGTTTCGTGGCCGCGCGCACTCTGCCAGATGATGTGAGCCACGATTTTGTCGCTGCTCTGCAGGAGGCGCTATCCGGTTTGTCGAAAGTCATTGTGACCACCGAGGGACTTCGCACCGCTTTGCTCGCCGCCGGTTCACCCGCTACAGTACCGGAACTGAAGAAGCGTTTCGAGGATTACCTCGTCGAGATTGTTAAAGGCAAGGACGCATCAAAGGTCCGGATCGTCTTGGAGTAGCCGCACATGACAAAGGAAGAACTCCTGAACCGGCTCTCCGGCATCGAGTGGAACGATTGGGAGGTTAAGGAAGCCGCGCACGACGTACCGAACAGCGCCTACGAGACGGTTTCGGCCTTTGCCAATACCGCTGGCGGCTATCTGGTGTTTGGCGTCAAGGAGGCCAACGGCACCTTTGATGTGGTAGGGGTGGTTGAAGTCGACAAAGTGCAGAGCGCGTTCCTGAACACCATTCGAGGCGGGCAGAAGCTCAGCAAAATCGTAGAGGTCAACGAGAATCTCATCGACTGCGACGGAGCGGCCGCGCTCGTCTTTTACGTACCGGAAGTGCATCGCCGGGACAAGCCGGTCTTTCTGAACGGCGATTTGCGGAAATCATTCGTCCGGCGGGGTAGTTGTGATCAGCATTGCACGCCGGATCAGATCAGGGCCTTCCTGCGGGACGCGGACATTCTCCCGTACGACAGCCACATCGTCGCGGACCTCACCCTCGAGACGTGCTTCAACAACGGATCGATTTCCTGGTACCGCTCCGTCTTTGCGACGAAGGGTCAGAAATACGACCCTGCTGCGAGCGATTTGGAGTTCCTCCATAGTAAGGGGTTCATCCGGGAGCGTGATGGAAAGCACTTCGCCACGCGCGCCGCCATCCTGCTTTTCGGCTCGGAAGCCTCTGTCCGGCAGACGCTCGGGCGCCCGCTGGTGATGTGCTACAAGCTCTCAACAAATCGGGGTGATCCACAACCGGAGGAGCGCTGGTTGGATCGGATCGTTCTCGAAGAAAACCTGGTTGAAACATGGCGCGCCATCAATGAATGGTATCTCCGGCACGCGGAGAAGCCGTTCTCTTTGGATTCAAAGACGTTGCAGCGGATTGATGCTCCTCCGGACCAGGAAGCTTTTCGCGAAGCGGCGGTCAATCTCCTCATCCACCAGGACTACTCCGATCAGGCGCGGATCCCTACAATCAAGTTCTTTCGAGATGCGGCGGTTTTTTACAATCCGGGGCATGCCTTTGCCAGCGATGCGGAACTTCTCACGCCCGGCGACAAGGAAGTGAGGAACCAGTTGATCCGCACGGCCTTCCGGATGGTCGGATTTGGCGAGCAGGCGGGTACCGGCATCCCGGCGATGATGCGCGTGTGGCAACAGCTTGGCTATCTGCCTCCCCGAATCCAGAACGACAAGGAGCAACGGAGTTTTCAGGTTGCGATGCTTCGGAAGTTGCTGATTTCCGACGAACAGGTTTTATTCCAGACCGGTTTGGGGGTCTCGTTGACGAAAGAGGAGGCGAAACTCTTCGCTTACGCCGTCACCCAAGAGCAGGTGACCAGCGTTGAAGCCGGGGTTGTGCTTTCGCTACCAGCGCCAGATACCAGTAAGGTATTGGAAAAATTGGTCGTGCAGGCCCTTCTCGTAGCCAGCCCAACGCAAGCGCATTGGCTCGTCCCGGCTCATCTCCGGGAGCGCTTTGCGCTTCAAATCAGGCAGGAGCCGCCCAAGAGCTTGGTCACTGACCAAGCTGCCGATGGGCCGAAGCGAGAGATTGACCAAGCTCACCCGCCGAAGGCTGTCCTTTCCCACCTCTCTGAAACCCAGTACAGTATCTTGGAACTGTGTGCGGCGCCCCGTAGGATCATTGATCTCGTTGATTCTCTTAAGATTAGCAACCGAAGCTACTTTCGAAAACACCACCTCAAGCCCCTGATTGATGGGGGGTTCTTGAGAATGCAGTTTCCGGAAAAGCCAACACACCAAGAACAACGATACTGGCTTACTGAAGCCGGAGAGCGACTTGTCGATAGCCACCGAGCGGCGCAGAAGGATCAGGAGAAATAGTGAGCAAAATTACCCACGACAGCCAATCCATGTTTAGCGAGCTCGCTGGAGGGGCCGTGGAATGCCTCGGCCTCACCTTTTCTTCAGAAGAGGCACGACGTGCGCACTTCTTGGACGTGCTGACGGCACAACTGAAGGATCCGGAGTTCCGCAAGATTGAAGGGTTCCCCAACGGGTCCGACGAAGACATCCTGAGACTCTCCGATCCCCCTTACTTCACGGCCTGCCCGAATCCTTTCATGGCGGATTTTGTACGCTGCTACGGCAGGCCATACAACCCGGCCGTCCCTTACGCACGAAAACCATTCGCGGTGGA
Organism: Candidatus Solibacter sp.; assembly: GCA_026394025.1. GTDB lineage: Bacteria > Acidobacteriota > Terriglobia > Bryobacterales > Bryobacteraceae > Solibacter. The sequence goes on along the minus strand of JAPKZC010000904.1, from coordinate 326 downwards.
CGTCAGCGAAGGGAAGACAGATGCAATCTACACGGCCCATTCCTATCACACGAAGGTGCCGCACAAAGCTATCATGCGGGCCATCCTCCACTACACGGAGCCGGGCGATGTCCTGCTGGACGGTTTCGCAGGTTCCGGCATGACCGGAGTTGCGGCGCAACTCTGCGGAGCACCGGATCCAGCATATAAGAAACTGGTGGACGAAGAATGGAGAGCTGGTGGGGATGAACTGCCGAAGTGGGGCGCCCGGCGCGCGGTCTTGGGCGACCTGGCACCGGCGGCGACGTTCATCACGGCCAACAACAACGCGCAACTCACCGAGACGA
>JAPKZC010000496.1:3135-3993 GCA_026394025.1 Candidatus Solibacter sp. | reverse complement strand
CGCGGTCTTGCGGAAGCGCACGGCGAGCATCTCCTTGCCCGGCATTTTCAACTGGAACTTGCCGGCGTAGGCGCCGTCGGTTTTGGTGATGGTCATCGCCCAAGGGTCGATAATCTCAGCGGTGAACCGGACGCCGGCGGGCAGATCGAAATCGGCCAGCGCGGGCTGATGGTAATCCAGGAAGTACAGGTAGTATTCGCCCGGGCGCGCGATACAGGGATAGTACGCGCCGGTCACGGGAGCAACGCCCTCGCCCGGACCGGATTCGATGATGCCGCGGAGGAACGCGATGCGCCGCGGACTCTCGCCATGCAGCACGCCGCCCTTGGACCACCACAGAATGTCGTGCGCATCGAGATAGGTCTCGCCGTGTCCCATGTAGGCGCCGTTCGTCATTCCGAGCCAGAAACGGCGCGTCATTTCGCGGGCGGAGATATCACCCCAGCGTTTGGGGATGTTGCCTTCGTATTTGCACTCGTCGAAGATCAGAGGTTTGCGGAAGGCAGCGCGCCACTCGGGAATTTTGGCGAAATCGTCACCCTGTATACTGACGTGGGTGAGCCAGGGCTTGGTGGGGTCGTACATTGGGCCGCTGTGATGGATGGAGAGCAGGCGCCGGTAGGGGTCGCTTTCCTGGAGGATGCGGCAGTAGCGGTCCCAATCGGCGATCTTCTTGCCCTTGACGAAGTCCCATTCGTTGGCAACGCTCCACCAGACGTTGCGGAAAGCGGCGAGCCGGGCCACCACGTAGCGCAGGTAGCGGTCGTCCACCTCGGGCGGCATCAGGGCGTAGCCCCAATGGTCGTAGGGGTGAAACAGAATCAGGTCGGCTTCAATGCCGAGCGCCTGTAATTGGGC
>JAPKZC010000496.1:0-3029 GCA_026394025.1 Candidatus Solibacter sp. | reverse complement strand
TTTCCAGGTTGTGGAAGAACTCGGGGACAAAGCGCGTGTAATCGTTCTGGCCCGCGCTACGCGGGAACGGATAGACGGGCGGCTCGTCCTGGTTGTACGTGTACCACTTGGGGAAGATGCACATGCGCATCTTGTTGAAAGGCGCCTGGCGGAGGGTCTCGATGGTCTGCTGCTGAAGCGCGGCGGGCTGATGGGTCCAGGCGTAGCAGGTGGTGCCGAATTGGAAATACGGAGTGCCGTCAGCGTAACCGAAATCGTAAGTGTTGCGCACGGAAACGGGGCCGTGGTTGTTCCCCGACGGCGGAACGCAGCGGAAGACGCCGGCCTGGCCATCGAGTTCACGGCGATTGCTGCGCGTGATGTAGCTCCATTCGCCCTCGGCGTCCGGCGCGAAGCGAACCTTGTAAGCGCCGCCGCCATCGTAGAAGCCATCCACCTGCACAACGCGGTGCTGCTGGCGGAATTCGGCGGAGAAGCGTACGTCGAGGAAGGGGTTGCCTTCCGCCGGGCCGGCGAGCTGGAGTTCAAACCGGTTCCAGCGTTCGACGGTGCGCACCGGCGATTGTGCGGCCAACCGCGTGGCCAATGGCGCGAGGGCGGTTGCGAGGATGGTGCGTCGCGTGGGTGTCATAGTCATTCGCATTCTCATGGTACAAGAGGATAGAGGTGCTGGCGGCGGACCGGGGCGATTCTCTTGCGATTTCGATCACTCTCGGGCACAATCAAAAAGCCAGCGTCGCATCGCTCCGATCTCGCTGATCGACTACCGGAGAATGGTGATCGGAATCAGAGGAGAACGGTGATCGATTTCGGGAGAATCACCATTACCATCGCGCCGTCGGTTGTCAGATGGTCCACACCCAGTCAAACCGTTCCTCGCCATTGAGTGGCTTCAACCAGGCGAGGGCGAGGACACGGCTGCGCTTCGTTTGCTCAGTCGCCTGCCGGATGTGTATGGAAGCCGCTCTTTCGACGTCGTGCCTTTGGATGCGCTTTACGCGCAGACTCCGGTCCGGCAGTTTGTCCGAAAGATCGGATGGGACGCGGTCAACAGCCTGAAACAGAATTCACGTGAGTTGTATCAATCGGCGGTGCGCCTGGTTGCGTTCCGACCGCCGGATCTCGGCTTTACTGAGCAAGGTCGCTCCATCAGAACTCGAAGCGCCATCCAAATTGCACGGTCGCCTGTAGGTAGCCGTACTCCGACCATGCGCCCATGAGCCCGCTTAGCGAGCCGAAAGTCTGCGGTGTGTTGGTGTTCCAGGTGGTGTTCGGCGCGGTGAAGTTCGGCTGTTTGAACGGCAGATTGTGACCGTCCACCCGGACGGTCATCTTGTAGCGCTCCTTGATCGTGACCGTCTTCTTCACAACGAACCCCTCGAAGTTTGTCATGGGGGCTCGAAACACGTTCCGGCCGAGGTAGCCGGTGGTGTATGCTGCGGGATAAGTGAACGCGGAAGCCTTGAGATACGGGTTCTGCGGCGGCACGGAATACGGGTAACGGTTGGGACCCATGCCCCAGTTGGCCGTCTTCGCATCTTCCACGGTGGTGAGCGGGACAATGCGCGTGCCAGTGAGGTACTTGTAAGGGCTGTTGGAGAAGCCAATGCCGAACGCCAAGCCCGAATCGAGCGTCTGGTTGAAGCTCACGGCCCAGCCACCCAGGATGTAGTCTGTGATCCCGCCCTTATTCAGCCAGCGTTGGCTTTTCCCAACGGGCAACACATACGTCACCTGGGCGTTGAAGTGGTGCGGCTTGCTGTAACCGGTTATCGCCTTCTCCAGACTGCGGTTGTAGTAAGTGATGCCGCCGCCGCCTTCGCCGTCGTTTTCGGCCAGAGTCCTGGACCAGGTGTCGAAAGCGCTCAGATTCAGGCCGTTCGCGAAGCGCCTCTCGACCCGGATCGTTCCGCCGTGGTAGGTGCTGTGGTTGAAGTTCGAGAGCATCGAAATTGTCCCGAAATTTGTCCAGGGTTTGTAGTTCTGCGTGGCCCCGCTGACCGTGTTCTGTAACGCCGTGTTGCCGCCCAGCGTAATGGACAGCGGAATCTCGTTGATATTCCAACTACCGAGGATTTTATTCCCCGCGCTGCCTTCGTACCGGGCTTCCACCAGCCAGTTGCGGGCGAGCTCGTATTGGATGCCGGCCGACCAGGTCATGATGTATGGGTTGACCAGGCCCGGGTCCAGCCATGTGGCGCTCCGGCCGCTGTAACTGGTTCCGTTATAGGGGAACGTGCCATCGGACGCCGTCGCGTATGCGATTTTGCCGGGACCTTGCGAAAGGTAGAACTGAGGCCGCGGGTCGCCCGTGGGCTGGTTGATGGTTTGGCTTGCCTGGTATTCCTGGAAGTTTCCGCTGCCGACGCCGCCGACGATATCCTGTGTCATGAGGCTGAAGCCTGACCGGAACACCAGCCTGGGGGAGAAATGCCAGGCCAGGCCCAGGCGCGGCTGGAAGTTGTTCCAGTCGCTTCGGGCCAGAGCGCCCTTGGGATGCAGAACCGCTCCCGGCAACCCGGTGAGCTTGTCGATGGCGGTGGGGTCGAACTGCGACTGCTGGTCGTACTTGGTTTTGTAGGGCGTCTCGTAAGACCACCGCACGCCCAGGTTGATCGTCAAACCGGGCCGTACTTTCCAGTCGTCCTGAAAGTAGACGGCGTGCTGCCACCAGCGGGGCAGCCAGTTGGCCTGCCGCTGGCTGAAGGTAGCGCTGGTTACGGAGCCCAGCAGGAAAGAAGCGAAGCCGTTGCCGGTGTTATTCGTACAACCTCCGCCCGAGGGAAGGCACGTACCGCCGAAATTGTAGCTGCCAGAAGGAACAGCGGCGTTAGCCTGGTTATAGCGCGCGCGAATGACTTCGTAGCCGATCTTGAAATTGTGAGCCCCCACAATCTGGGTGAAGTTGTCTTGCAGGGTGAATTCCTCACCCGTGTAATAGCTGGGAGTACCGTACCCGGCGCTGAATCCGACGTTCAGTTGGGGGAACGTTTCGTCGGAGACGCCCGGGATGCCCAACTTTTTGGCCC
>JAPKZC010000166.1 GCA_026394025.1 Candidatus Solibacter sp. | reverse complement strand
TGATTGGATTCCTGTCGTTGACCATCGGGGCGTTCGCGCAGCAGCGTAATGCCGATGGGCAGACGGTCCGTCCCTCACTGCCGCGGTCACCCGAAATCCTGGCGGACGGGCGCGTGACGTTCCGCTTGTCGGCGCCCGAGGCGAGCAAGGTCCTGGTCCGCAATACCAGCGGCGGTTGGACCGTCTGGCCGGAGGGCGACTATCTCACCATGACAAAAGGCGACCAGGGGGTCTGGTCCGTGACGATCGGTCCGCTCAAGCCGGAGTTCTACACCTATACGTTCGTGGTGGATGGCGTCCAGGCGCTCGATCCCAGCAACTCAATGATCTCCCGCGACGGCAGCCGCTACAGCAGCAGCCTTCGGATGTCCGGCGAAAAGACCGCCAACTATCAGTTAGGCGATGTCCCGCAGGGGACCGTTTCGCTGGTGTGGTATCCCTCGCCGACGCTGAATCTGACCCGGCGCATGTACGTCTATACGCCGCCCGGTTACGAGAAGAGCGGCAACACCCGCTACCCCGTGTTCTATCTGTTGCACGGCGGCGGCGGCGACGAGGACGCATGGACCACTCTGGGGCGCGCGCCCGAGATCCTCGACAACCTGATCGCGCAGGGCAAGTCGAAGCCGATGATCGTCGTGATGACGAACGGCAACGGCAACCAGAAGGCTTCGCAGGATGTGCTTCCAGCTCCGCCGATGGGCGGTCGGGGCGGCCAAGGCGCACCCGGTGGCCAGGATGTGGCGGCTGCCACGGCCCAGTGGGCCCGGTTTCAGAATAGTCTGGTTGCCGATGTGATTCCCTACATCGACAAGAATTACCGCACGAAGACCGACCGCGAGAACCGCGCGATCGCGGGTCTCTCGATGGGCGGCGGCCAGACCTTTTACATAGCCTTCAACCACATCGATCTGTTCACCTACGTCGGGGTGTTCAGCGCGGGGTGGCCGACTATGCCGGGCATCGCCGTGCCGATTCCTGCGCCGGCCAACGCAGCTCAGTTACGCGGTCCGGACATCACCCGTTCTATCGACCCGGACAAGTTCCTCGCTCTCCTGCCGCAGTTGAACGCGAGCGCAAACTCCAAGTTGCGGCTCCTGTATCTGCACATCGGCGCCGAAGACGGCCTGATCTCGTCGCACAACCTGGTAAAGGATCTGCTGAAATCCAAGGGAATCAACGCCGCCACAATTGAGACGCACGGCTACGGCCATGAATGGCCGTTCTGGCGGGTCGCGCTGCACGATTTCGCTCCGCGGCTGTTCCTGGTGACCTCGAAGTAGCGCTTGGGCGGCCGCTGTTGCCCGCGGCTGGCAGGTGCCGTATCAGCCGCGACGGCCGCCAGGCCGTCACGCCTTGAGGCAGCACATCTTAAACTTGCGGCCGCTCCCGCAGGGACAGGGATCGTTGCGCCCGGCCCTGGACACCGCCGGGCGCTCCTCGGCGAGGAGTTGCTCCATCAGTAGTTCCGGCGGCTGTCCCTCCCAGGCCAGCGTCGCCATCCGCTGTGTATAGGGACGGCAGTGTGTGAAGAATCGCCGGTATCCCGCGCAGAGGTAGTTCAGTCCCGGCTCACCATCGGGCGTGGGGATGACGCGGTCCTTCGGACAACCGCCGTGGCACATGTCGAGAACAGCGCACTCCCGGCAATAGCGCGGAAGGGTCTCCTGCTTGGCCCGTC
>JAPKZC010000676.1 GCA_026394025.1 Candidatus Solibacter sp. | reverse complement strand
TATCGAGGCGGCTGTTGTACAGGTTCCACAACTCGGGGCGCTGATTCTTGGGGTCCCACTGTCCAAAGGCGTCGCGGAAGCTGTAGACCCGCTCCTTGGCGCGCGATTTCTCTTCGTCGCGGCGCGCGCCGCCGAAGGCCGCGTCGAAGTTGCCGGCGCTGAGGGCATCGAGCAGGGCGCGCGTCTTCAGCAGGCCGCAGCATTTCTGGGTACCCAGGCGGAAGGGGCTGGCGCCCTCATCGACGGCCTGGCGATTAGTGTGGACGATGAGCTTGACGCCGATGGCGGCGCAGAAGCGGTCGCGGAACTCGATCATCTCCTGAAACTTGTAGGTGGTATCGACGTGCAGCAGGGGAAACGGGATGGGGCCGGGGTGAAAAGCCTTCTGCGCCAGGCGGACCATCACCGAGGAATCCTTGCCGATGGAGTAGAGCATCACGGGCCGTTCGAATTCGGCAGCCACCTCGCGGAGGATGTGAATGCTTTCGGCTTCCAGGGCGCGCAAATGGCTGAGGGAGCGAACGGGCATGGGAGAGAGTTTATCGGGTTTCGTCAGTGATACGGTTGAATTTTAGGATACCAAAACAATCATGCTTAAATCTATCGGGTTACTGGTGATTGCGGTGTTGCCGGTACTGGCGCAGGATAGCGGGATCTCCGCCGAACGGATTCGGGAGCACACACGGTTTCTGGCGAGCGATCTGCTGGAGGGGCGCGGCACGGGAACGCGCGGCGGCGAGATTGCGACCGAGTATATCGCCACTCAGTTGGCGCTGGCCGGAGCCAAACCGGCGGGCGACAACGGCACGTATTACCAGAAAGTGCCGCTGGTGGGGATTGAGACTGGTGCGGGGGCCACGTTGAGCGCGGCGGCAGGGGGCAAGGGCCTGGACCTACGCTGGGGCGACGATTTCGTGGGCGTCAGCCAGACGCAGCGCCCTGACACGACGTTCGAAGGCGAGGCCGTATTCGTGGGACACGGGATCACGGCGCCGGAGTTCAAATGGGACGATTTCAAAGGTGTCGATGTGACGGGCAAGGTGCTGGTGCTGTTCACCAACGAACCCCCGTCGAGCGACGCGAAGTTCTTCGATGGGCGCGCGCTCACCTTTTACGGACGCTGGGTCTACAAATATGAAGAGGCGCTACGCCGCGGCGCGAAGGCCTGCATCATCATTCACACCACGCCGACGGCCAGCTACGGGTGGGACGTGGTGCGCAACTCCTGGGGCAGGGAGGCACCGTTCGTGAAACTGGAGCTTGGGGGAAAGGCGCTTTCGCTCCAGGGCTGGATGACGCGGGAGGCGGGCGAGAAGTTCCTGGCGCTGGCCGGGAAGAATCTGGACGAGCTGATAAAGGCGAGCGAGCGCGCGGACTTCAGGCCGATCGGCCTCGGCATACAGGTGCGCGGGCAGATTCCGTCAAAGATCCGGCAACTGGAGACGCGCAATGTGGCCGCCATGATTCCGGGCAGCGACCCCAAACTGAAGGACGAGTACATTATCTACAGCGCGCACTGGGATCATCTGGGCATCGGCACGCCGGTAGGGGGCGATGCGATTTATAACGGGGCGGTGGACAACGCCACCGGCTGCGCGGTTCTGATCGAACTGGCGCGCATCTGGGGCGCGCTGCCGCAGAAGCCCAAACGCAGCGTGCTGTTGCTTTCGGTGACTGCCGAGGAAGGGGGTCTGAGAGGGTCGGAATACTACGCGGCGCATCCGCTGGTTCCGGTGGCGAAGACGGCGGTGGATCTGAACTTCGACGCGCTCTACCCGTTTGGCCGGGCCGCCAACGTGGTGATTACCGGGGCCGAGCGCACCAACATCTATCCGCTGGCGCAGCAGATTGCCAAGCGGCTGGACCTGGGGATCGCGGTGGACGCGCAGCCCGAGGCTGGGCACTACTTCCGCTCGGACCATTTTCCGATGGCGCACGCGGGAATACCGGCTTTCAGCATCGGGCACGCCACCGAGTTTCTGGGCAAGGCGGCCGGTTTCGGCGAGCAAGCCTACCAGGAGTACAACAGCAAGCACTATCACCAGCCATCGGACGAGATGCAGAGCGATTGGGATTTCACCGCGCTGCGGCAGGCCGCCGAGTACGGTTTTCTGCTAGGCAAGGACATCGCCAACCAGGACAAGCTGCCGGATTGGCGGCCGGGGGATGCGTTCCACAGGTAGGCCGGCTTGGGGTGCGCGGCTGGATCAACTGCATGGGTTAATCCAGCCTGGTGAGGCGATCTTTGTAGAGGGCGAAGACGCGTTTGAAATCCAGGGCGAACATTACCGTCACCGGGGTGGCTTCGGGGGCCACGCGGCGGTCCAGCGGCACCGTGGAACCGTAGAACTGGCCCCAGGAGGTCTGCACATCGAGGTAGCGGGACTCGGACCTGGTGACAAAGTCGGGGTCCAGCAGGTAGGCGGCGGCCAGGGAGTCCCACAGGTATCCGGTGGCATCGGGCTTCTTGAGGAAGGCCGGATAGCGGTTGCCGAGATCTTCGCGGAAGAGTTCCGTGAGGGGCGTGCGGACGGCAGCGATCTGATCGAACTCGGGCTTGCGGATGCGCGCGAGGTTGCAGATATCGAGGCCGAACATGGTTTTTAGCGGGATGCGCGAGCGCAGCACGATGCGGGCGGCTTCGGGGTCGAACCAGAAGTTGAACTCGGCGGCGTTAGAAGCGTTGCCTGCGACGCGGATGTTACCGCCCATGAAGACAATGCGCTTGATCTTGGTCTCGATCTCGGGTTTCAGGCGCAGCGCCAGGGCGATATTGGTCATGGGTCCGAGGGCGAGAATGGTGACTTCGCCGGGGTGGCGCTCGATTTCGGAGATCAGCAGGTTGACGGCGTCGTGGCGCGGTTTGCGGGCCGACAGCTTGCTGCCGGGAGCGGGAATGACCGCCGCCGCATCCTGCGCGAAAGCGCCGATGTAGCTGAGCGCGCCCCAGCGGCGCTCGGACTCCCTGGCCATGGCCGCGGTGTGGATCAGGGGACCGTCGGCGCCCATGGCGACGGTAGTCTGCGCGCGCTTGAGCAGACTCAGGATGTGGAACATGTACTCGGCGCCCTGGGGCGCCCAGACATTGCCCGGCACGATGGAAATGGCCTGCACGGCGACCTGCGCCGGACTGCGCAAGAGCATGACCAGGGCGGCGCCATCATCGCCGAAGAGGCCGGAATCGGTATCGAACAGAACGGTATCCCTGGCGGCGCCCAAAAGCCCAACCAGCACAAGGAACACCGCCAGCAATCGCCACATGAAATCTCACTATAGCGCGATGCGCCCGCGCGCCCCACCACGCTACAATGCGATGGTCATGAAGAAAGTTCGATGGGGTGTATTGGGAGTTGCCAAGATCGCCGTGACGCGGGTGATTCCGGGCATGCAGGCGGGGGAGTGCAGCGAGGTGGTGGGCATTGCGTCGCGCGACCGTGGGCGGGCCGTGGCGGCGGCGCGTGAACTCGGTATTCCCAAGGCCTACGGTTCCTACGAGGATATGCTGGCCGACCCGGAAATTGACGCCGTCTACAACCCGCTGCCCAATCACCTGCACCTGCCGTGGTCCACGCGCGTGGCGGAGAGAGGCAAGCACGTGCTCTGCGAAAAGCCGATTGGCCTCAACGTGAGGGAAGCGCTCGAACTCATGGCGGTGCGCGACCGCACCGGCGTCAAGATAGGCGAGGGCTTCATGGTGCAGAACCACCCCCAGTGGCTGCGCATTGTGGATCTGGTGCGGGGCGGGCGGATCGGGCAACGGCGCTCCGCGGTGGGCACGTGCAGCTATTTCAAGCTGGAAGCGGATAACATCCGCAACATCCGCGAGTACGGCGGCGGCGGGCTGTTCGATATCGGCTGCTACTCCATCAAGACGTCGCGCATGGTGTTCGGCGAGGAGCCGGTGCGCGTTTCCGCCGCCATCGTGCGCGATCCGCGATTCGGCAACATCGACATGCTGACGTCGGCCATCCTGGAATACCCATCCGGACACTGCGTGTTCACCTGCAGCACGCAGATCATGCTGCAGCAGAGCATGCGCTTCTTCGGGAGCACGGGACGGATCGAGGCGGAGATTCCGTATAACCCCACACCCGGGGGGACTTCGCGGGTGCTGATCGACGACGGCCGCGACCTGAACGGCGGCGGACTGGTGACGGAAGAGCTGCCGGCCTGCGACCAGTACACCATTCAGGGCGACCTGTTCTCTCGTGCGATTCGCGAAGGCGGGGAGCCGCCGGTGCCGTTGGAGGATGCGGTGAGGACGATGGCCGTCATCGACGCCGTGTTCCTGTCGGCGGAAACCAGCCGCTGGGAGCGGCCGGCCGATGTGTTGCGCGCGGCGGGTTGAAAGGTGCGCGGGGTATGGCGGCAATTCCATGGCCTGCCATCGTCGTTTTGGAAACCGCTGCGGCGGGCCATGACAGGAATTGTCTGATGAGACACATTCGCGACGGCGTTGTCATGACGGTTATCAGGGTTAATCCAGGTGCTACTGCGGGAGCACTGACGTTAGCCTGTATATATGGCGATGTTACTCCGCTGGTATCGTTCATTCCGCCGCGACGATGATGCGCAGGATCTCGTGGAGTATACCCTGTTGATCGGCTTCCTGACGTTGGCGGCGATCGGACTACTATCGCAGGTGGGAGTGAACGTCCAAGGCCCGTGGACGACGGCGCAGACCACCATGGCTGTGGCCACGACGGCGCCCACCCCCGCCGCAGATCCGCCCTCCGGGGACGGTCACGGCGGCCACGGCGATCACGACAGGCACTAGCTTAGTGCGCCGTTTCAGAAATCCACTAACGTATCGGG
>JAPKZC010000728.1 GCA_026394025.1 Candidatus Solibacter sp. | reverse complement strand
CAGCGGGAATTGCAAAGTGGAGCAACGCTTCCTCCTGGGCGCCGGCGCGAAACGCTTCACCGTGCGGCGCTCGTGGATGAACGACGCCCAGCGCATCGCGCTCCGGAACTTTTGGGAGTCGAAGTACGGTCCCTACGGCGCGTTCACTTACAACGCTCCCAACGATGATGGCAACGGCACCACAGCCTACACCTGCCGCTTCGCCAACGAGCCGCTGTCCTGGGAGATGGTCGCCGACCACGCTTGCTCGCTCGGCGTGACCCTGGTCGAGATCCCGGCTTCAAACCCTACTTACACGCTCTCCTCGACGGTGACCCGGTTCCCTGGGACCGCGCTCAAAGCCGCGCTGCTCTCGCAGGTTCAGGAAATCATTCCACTGATCAAGATACAACCTCTTGAGACTGGCTACCCTGCCATCTATCTTTCCGACCGGCGCTGCACCATCGGGTCGCAGTTGTACCAGGCGCGGCTGCTGGACTTCGACGGCATCTCGCAGGGCATGGGGAACGAAGCCGACGACGCTGCGTTCACCTTCGGCAACGCCGACCGCGTGATGCGCGATCTGGCGAACGACGTGGACCTGTTCCGCGCGACAATCGAGTTCTCTCTCTACCACGTCGGGCAGCAGATCAAACTCGACTTATGGAAGGGCGACATCGTCAACTGGCAGTTCGATTCGGGCGCGGAGTTCAAGGTCACCGCCGCGGATGGCCTGTATGAACTAAACCTCCCGTACCCTTGCAGGAAGATCACTCGATCCTGCTGGAAGGCTTTCAACACCGGCGCGTGCCCTTATACCAGCGCTGGCGCGCTCGATCTGGCGTCCGGATCAAGGACAACTCGACCGGCGTGTGGGGCTTCGGGCGGTCGCCGCTCACCAGCGTATCGCTGGTCGCGGATTCGATCTACGACCAGGTGCTGCCGGAAATCTACACCGACTCCGACATGCCGGTGAACTGCAAGATGGCGGCGGGCCGCGACGAGAGCGACTTTTACGAGGGATTGGGGATCGTGGGCGAAGGACCGCTCATCGCCTATACGATTGCGCACTACCAGGATCTCGACGGCGACGGCAAAGCGGAGACGTTCCTGGGCCACACGCTCGATGGCCAGGCGCACCACGGCTATCCCAACAACAACCTCGGCCTGCGCCAGTGCCTCGGCACGGACCCCGCCGGCACGACGGACTTCTTCTCGCTCGACGAGTCGGGGAATCAGACCGGCGGCGACTGGCGCAAAGTTTACTCCGGCAGCTCCACCTACAAGGACACCTTCTCCGCCGGAACCGCGTTCATCGCGATCCGGCGCAGTGGAATGTCCGGGTGGGTCTGGACGTCTCCGGGCTCGCGATCGTACGGCCCGCCATTAACGAATCCCGTCTGGATCGCGATCAACATGCTGTTGCGCGCGCGCGGGATCCGGTTGGGCGCGAACGCCACATCGGATCAACTCAACTTCGCTGAAACGCTTTTCGACGTCGCCGCTGCCGTTGCCGCCGCTTTAATCTGCAATGATCAGGTGACTCCCCTTGTCGCCGGCACGAGGCGCGTCTGGATTCCCGACGAGCCAGTGGATCCGGAATATCCGGACGCTGGCCATTGGGAAGACCAACCGATCGCTGAAGAGACGCAGTTCAAGTTTCGTGGCGTGCTGCAGGAAGAGAAGCCGCTTCGCGACTGGATCCAGGAAGTGCTGATGAACTGCCTGGGTTATTACACGTTCGCGTTCGGCAAACTGAAGATCGGCGTGCGCTCGAACTCCAGTACAGTGGAGGCGTTCACCATCGGGAACATCGTCTTCGAGAGTCTGAAACTCGCGCCAATGAAGCCCACGTTCAACCACCTGACGGCGAACTTTGCCGATGAAGATTTTAAGTTCGTTGGGAACTCAGTCACCGTTTACGACGCCGACCATGCCGCGTTGGTTGGCGGCGGCGGCGGTCCACTCTTCCTGAAGTCGAACGTCAACCTCTCCGGCGCCTCGAGCAAATCTCAGGCGGGCCGGATCGTCTCCGTGCGCGTCCGCGAAGAATTGGGCGGCACGTCGGCCGCGGAGTGGAAGGCTGCA
>JAPKZC010000744.1:423-4534 GCA_026394025.1 Candidatus Solibacter sp. | reverse complement strand
AGAACGGCCCAAAGACGGTGACGCTGGAGATGCCCGGACAGCCCGTCACCAGGGTGGGTTACAAGCGTCCCAGCCAATTCGATAAGGACGATCTCCCGCTCGATTTGATGCAGATCCTCCTCTCCCAGGGGCGCACGGGGATGCTCTACAGCGAACTGGTGCAGGAAAAGCGCGTGGCCCAGCAAGCTCAGGCGATTGCGGCCAGCCCGGATGGCCGCTTTCCCAACTTGTTTATTTTCCTGCTGGCGCCGGCCCAGGGCCGTACGGTGGAGGAGAATCAGCGGGCGCTCGAAGACCTGCTGCAGCGTTTGAAGTCTACCCCGGTTGACCCGCAGTTACTGGCGCGGGCCAAGGCGCAGGGCCGTGCCAACCTGGTCCGCCGGATGTCCAGCAACCGCGATCTGGCGGGTCTGCTGGCCCTCCACTCCGCGGGCTATGGCGACTGGCGGAGACTGTTCACCACGCTGGACGACCTGAAGCAGGTTAGCCCCGCGGACGTGCAGCGGGCCGCCAATCGATATTTTGTGGCCACCGGCCGCACCACGGTATATACCGCACAGCCCGGCCAGTCCAATGCTCCCCGCAAGACGGAAGGTCCGCAATGAAGACCCTTCTCGGCATTCTCCTGCTGGCGGCCGCATGCGGTGCGCAGAGTGGGGCCATTCCGGTATCGGGCCCGCCGAAGACGGAGAAGGCGGCGCCGCCCGCCGCCGGGCGCGGCGGCACCCAGTCCCCTGGCGCCCCCGCCGCGGCGGGGCGCGGCCGGGGAACCGCACCGGCGCCGGTTGGCGCCGGTGGCGTTGCCTCTCCCAAGGACCTCAATTATCCGCCGCTGCGCACTATCCAGTCGCCGAATGTCGCCACCTTCACGCTGCCCAACGGCATGAGGATCTACCTGCTGGAAGATCACGAACTGCCCCTGGTCAGCGGAATCGCTCTGGTTCGCACCGGCAGCCTGCTGGATCCGCCCCATCGGATCGGCCTGGCGCAACTCGCCGGTATCACCATTCGCACCGGCGGCACCACCGTCAAGACCGGGGAACAGATTGACGCGCTGTTGGATAATGTAGCCGCCAACATGGAATCCGTCATCGGCGACTCCGCCGGCACGTTGTCCTTCTCCGGACTGAAGGAACACGCCCCCGCCACACTCCAACTGTTCAAGGAAATGCTCACGCAGCCGGGTTTCCGGCAGGAGAAAATCGAGCTCGCCAAAACCCAGTTGCGCGGGGCCATCTCGCACCGCAACGACAATGCCAGGGACGTGGCCCGCCGCGAATTCGTCAACCTCATCTACGGCAAAGACACGCCCTTCGGGTGGCAGCAGGAATACGCCACGATCGACCGCGTCTCGCGCAACGACCTGCGCGCGTTCCACCAGCGATACTTCTTTCCGGCCAACGTGATGCTGGGTGTCTGGGGCGATTTCAACACCGCCGAGATGAAGGCTTCGCTCGAAAAACTGTTTGCCGATTGGACCGTACAGCAGCCGCCGGTCGCCGAATTCGCGAAGGTACAAGACGCGCCCTCGCCGGGCGTCTTCATCGCCGAAGAGAAGGACACTCCACAGACTTACTTTGCGATTGGCCACCTCGGCGGCCGGCGCAACGAGAAAGACACTGCCGCGCTGGAAATCCTGACCGGGATCCTGGGCGGCGGGGCGCGGAGCCGTATCGCCGACCGCCTGCGCACGAAGCTGGGCGTTTCAAACGACATCAACGCCACCTGGAACTCCGGGTACGCATACCGGGGTCTGTTCGAAATTTCGGGCAGCACGAAGAGCGTCTCGACCGTCGCCGCCATCCAGGCGATTCAGGAGGAGATCGAGCGCATCCGTACCGCCGAAGTCACGGAGGACGAGTGGAGGGATGCCCGGGATGCCGCGGCCAACAGCCTGGCCTTCAGCCTTGACAGCCGGGCCAGATTATTCGCGCGCCAGATGGTGCTGGAATACCACGGCTATCCAAAGGACTACCTCGCGCAGTTCCAAAAGGCGCTCGAATCCGTGACGCGCGCCGACGTGCTGCGGGTAGCCAAACAATACCTCAACCCCGCCAGTCTATCGGTGGTTGTGGCGGCCAACCCAAACCAGTTCGGCGAGCCGCTGGAAAAGCTGGGCCCGGTGACCAAGCTCGATCTCGCAATCCCGGAAGCCCGGCCCGAGGTGGTGGCGAGCAGCGACGCCAGCCTGGCGGAAGGCAAGCAGGTCCTGCTCAAGGCGCAGGCGGCGGCGGGCGGAGCCGAGAAACTCGCCGCCGTCAAAGACTACACCATGCTGGCGGAATACCTGATCGATCCGGCGGTGGCGAACATCGGCGGCGCCAAAATCGTGCAAACCGACAAGTGGGTGGCGCCTACCACCTTCCGTCAGGACGCCACCCTTCCGGCCGGCCGCGTGACCGCGTACACGGACGGCAGGGTTGGCTGGATCTCCACCCCCCAGGGATGGGGCGCGCTGGAGATCTCTTCCGCGTCTACTATCGCCTGCTGCTGAGCGACCGCCTGGAAGGCCGTACCGTCAACGCGACGGATGAATCCAGCGTGCAGATCACCGATACCACGGGCCAGGTGACCGGGGTGGAGTTCGACCCGCAGACTCACTTGCCCAAGCGAGTGTCCTACGACACGCAGCAGGCCGCGGGCCCGCCGATCTATTCGGAGGACGTCTACGAGGACTTCCGCGATATCGGCGGGATCAAGGTCCCTTTCAAGATCACGATCAATCAAGGCGGGGGTAAGTTCTCCGACGTGGTAGTTAAAGACTATAAAATCAATACAGGCTTGAGCCCCCTCGCGCTTGCTCGAAGGCCGCAATGCAAAGCACCGGACTGCTATGTCTTTCGGTGGCGCTCGCCACCTGCGCCCCCGCCGCCGAAACCGCCCACGAGCGCGGCAAACGGGTGGTCAATGAGGCTCTGCAAGCGGTAGGCGGCAAAGCCTACCTGGCCATGGAAGACCGCGTGGAATCGGGTCGCGCCTATTCGTTTTTCCGGCAGGAATTGCAGGGCCTCTCCATCGCCAAA
Source organism: Candidatus Solibacter sp. (assembly GCA_026394025.1). Lineage (GTDB taxonomy): Bacteria > Acidobacteriota > Terriglobia > Bryobacterales > Bryobacteraceae > Solibacter. The sequence continues at coordinate 1,511 of JAPKZC010000744.1, read as the reverse complement.
ATTTACACGCGTTACCTGACGCCCGTCGCGGGGAAGCCCTCGGTCCGCGAGCGCCAGAACTTTGGCAAGGACGATTCCAGCGGAGTGCTCTTCAACCAGGACGGCGCCTGGGAAATCACCTTCCGCGGCGCGCGCCTGATGGAGCCGAAGCGGATCGAAAACTGGCGGGATGGCACCCTGCGCAACGTTTTCTACATTCTCCGCCAGCGCCTCAATGAGCCCGGCATCGATTTTTATTCGCGCGGCAGCGACCTGTATGAGAACCTGCCGGTGGAGATCGTGGATATCACCGACGCCGATGGCCTCACGGTGACCGTCTACTTCAGCCGGACGAACAAACTGCCGGTCCGGCAGGTGCTGAAACGCCGCAACCCCGAGTACAAGGATTTCGATACGGAAGAGACCTTCTTCGCTAAATACCGCGACGTGGGCGGCGGCGTCATGTGGCCGTTCAGCATTCGCCGCCAGCGCAACGGCGAGAAACTGTACGAGATCTACTCGGAGAGCGTGCAAATCAACAAGAATCTCCTGGACGATCTGTTCACGCTCTCCGCGAAGCTCAAGATTCTGCCGCCGGCTAAGTAAGTGGGGCACACTACCGCTCTCGAACAACGCTATCGCGCGCCCCAGGCCCGCGGCTGGCTTCGGGGCGCCCGAGGATTCTACAGCGTCTTGAGATATTCGAGCAGTTCGTCCTTTTCGGCTTCTTTGAGCGTGCTGCCGTAGGTATGCCCCTGGCTGCTGTTGCCGCGCACCGAAGTATCGAAGCGGAAGCCGTCACGCTCCGCCTCGGCCCCGTTGGAGACGAACCCGGCGTTGACGAAGTCGTAGAGGTCGTAGCCCCGCCAAAACACGGCAGGGCGCCGGTCTGGCGGGTTCAACAGATCGCGCAGCGTGGGAACGCTGCCGTTGTGCAGATAGGGAGCACGCAGCCAGACTCCATCGAGCGGCATTCCGGCGTAGCCGCCGGTCTTTCGGAAGTGCGAGAACTTCCAGGGCTTCCCGTTCCCGATGGTGTTCATTTTGGCGGCAAGTTCGGGAGTGAAAGAGTGGAGCCTTTCCGGATCCGTACCGATCGCCGCGAGGTC
>JAPKZC010000744.1:0-337 GCA_026394025.1 Candidatus Solibacter sp. | reverse complement strand
GCGCGCACAGCCGGTCGAAGTGCGCCTTGCCCTTCCCGGCGCGCGCGGAATCGATACGGTTGCGTGGGAATTCGGGAGGGCGCAAATCCCAGATCCAATCTTCCACGCGCTTCATACCGTCGAGATCGAGCGAATCCTCGCTGGCGCCGGCACCAATGGCTGCGCTCTTATTGCGCTCGGTCACTTTGTTGTTATTGCCGTCCCAGTGGAGCCACAACCCTTCACGGCTCTTTTGATTCCATAGCGACGGCAGATCCGCGGTGCCAACGCCGCCGTCCTTCGTCATGTCGAAACCGAAGAGCACCTTGTAGGGGTTGAACGTGTCCACGCGTCCGGG
>JAPKZC010000772.1 GCA_026394025.1 Candidatus Solibacter sp. | reverse complement strand
AGCCTCGCGCGCTCGCCGGTTCCTCTCGTATGCGTTCACGAGGACGTGACGAGCGGCCCCCTCCACGTACTCGACCTCAGAGGGCAACTCCTCCGCTGCAAAGTACTCCGGCCGCAGGTCAGCTTTCTTCCTTGTTGACTGTCCGAGCGCCGCAAGTGACCTGAGGATGAGATGTCCCGCCCTAATCAGATCCTGCCCGCCGGCAATCTGGAAGACCGACGGGAACCGCACTGCCCAGGTCGAAGTCGAGGGAGTTGGTTGAAGGTCCGGTTCACCACCTGGATCGAGCGCGAGGAACACGCGGACACCTCGCTGCGAGGGATTGAGATAGGCCACGGCTCGTCGAGGAGGCTCAGTTTTGAAGGAGGCATAGTACTTTGCCTCGCCATACTCCAATTGGGGAAGGCTGTCATGGAGACTCTGCAGCCATGATCGAGTTGTTGGGCTTGACTGAACCAGTGTCGATGCAGAAGCCATTCCTGTTGCCTCTCCCACGAAACATTCTCATTGTACGGGAACACACCGATTATAAAACGGGCCTTCCCGGACGCCGTAGGGGCGAGTTGGCTGGTCTCAGACGAAGACCGCCGCCGAGGGGAGCACTTGCAGCCTGGCCACATGGTGGGAGCTACTTCAAACAAAGGGTGTTTCCGAAGAACTTCGGGATGGCACGCAACCGGATCCAATCCCCGACCGGCGACTGAGATCGCGGCTAGTCTATGCGGCGATTCTCCCCTGAGGCTCGGCAACGTCGACGTACGCAAACAACAAATCCCGAAATTCGGGGTTCTCAAGGTGGTTTGAAACGTCTTGGGCTTCAGGCACCGGTTGTCCGGCTTCTCGATAGGTTTCCAGGTTGCCCCGAATCGCTTCGCCAGCCGCGCGTTTGGCTGCTTCGATGCTCTCTCCGTAGGTGGCGATCGCCAAATCGGGCGCCTGCACCGCGAATCCCGTCTCGGTCTGTTCCAGCATGATCAGAAATCGCATCACTTGAGCTCCAGTCTGATTTTCTTCACTGTATCCACCGCTCGCCCCACCGGCACGTCTTTTTGGGGATGCACGATCGTGACTATGAACCGGCTCGCCGGGTGCTTGAAGTTGTGATGGTCTCCCCTCACGCCGACCAACATCCAACCAAATTCTTCGGCCAATTTGACCAGCTCCCGGCTTGTGTATCGCTTGGGCATGAACCGAACTGCAATCCCATTTTCCCATACCGTTGGCATTGCGACAGATTGGGTCTTGACCAGCACACAGGTAGCGTAGGAAATGGACCATGGCGCATCGGGCAGCTGCCGGGGCCACCAATGGTCAAATCTCCCCCGCCGCCGCAGCGTCTAGCTTCTTGACTGTTGGGCGTTTCATGGCCCACCCGGAAGCGATCCGCCCACGGCGCTTGGCTGAAAGTGCACACAGGGCGAGCCCTTTCGAGAATTCTGTCAGGACATATCACCAATCTGGCAGCTACGGGCATACCAGGCCGCACCCACGTTAGAATTCGCGCCAGGATGCGTCGAGCGATACCCAGCGATCGCCCTCGCCCATCTCGTTCTCGGCATGAGACAAGGCGCCGTGGCCGTCATCGCAGAGAAATTCCGTGGTGACGGGATCGAAGGTGCTGGCCCAGGACCCCATGGTGACGGGGCGCGCCAGGAGGCGGAGGCAGACCGGGCAGCGGCGGCGCTGATCTGTGAAGGCCCAGAGGGCGGCCATGCTGAAGCCAGCGAGGAAAGCCAGGGCACAGAGTGCGCCTAGAAGCACCCGCAGCCCCTCGTGAGCGACGAGGTACCACAACCAGTGCGAGCCTTCGACCCACAGCAGCGGAACCAGGACGATTACGGCGACGATCTTCACGGCCAGGTAGAGCCAGTAGCGCCATCCGTAGCGCCCCAAAGAGAGGCGGCCGACGGCGACCAGCGCCGCGCCGATGGCTAACGCCATCACGATGGGCACGACGTGACCCACCACCATATCGCCGCGCGGATCGTAGCGCGGGTGGCGGCCGATGGCGCCGAGGGGCTCGATGTTCCATTCTATGGCGGTGTCCACGATAAAGCGGGTGGCGTGGAAACCACGTGATAGCAGCGTCAACAGGATCGCCCCCGCGGCCGCCAGCGCCATGACGAACTGCGGCCCCAGCACCCAATGGCGCAGGCCGGCGCGGTTGAAACGCAGCCAGAAGGCGTTGGAAAGTGCGTCGCTGCAAAGCAGCATCAATTCCGCGCGATCGCCGGCGACTTCGCCCCGGTCTACCAGGATGCAGAGGTTGCACAGGCGCGAGTTCCAGCGCTTGCTCCATTCGGAACGCACAGCACGCGGCGCCAGGCGGCCCGCGATCCGCAACAGCCAGCGGCAAAGCATTGGCGGCGGCTCTCCGTCAGGGTGCGACATGAGGCCTCGTATCACCCATTGGACACCGTCTTCCCTTATGATGTTCCCAGGGCGCGGCCCGGGCGATATGGAATCTCCAACTACTACCTTCGCGCTGCTGGAACAAGCCAAGAGCGGTGACCAGCAAGCCCTCTCGCGCGCCTTCGAACGGCACCGGCGGCGCCTGGCGGTGCTGATTCACTTCAAGCTGAGCCCACGTGCGCGGGAGTTCTGCGAAGTGGAGGATCTGGTGCAGGAGACCTGCCTGCGGGCGTTCCGCGATATTGGCAACTTCACGTATCAATCGCCTGGAAGCTTCCTGCGGTGGCTCTCGGCGATCGCCGACCACGCCATCGTCGACCGCGCGCGGTACCAGAATCGGGAGCGGCGGGCGGGCCAGGAATTGCCCTTCCGGTCGGCCAGCAATCCGCAGGGCCCGGACCCCGCCGACAGTAGGACTCCCAGCCGGCTGTTCGCTCAACAGGAAGCGGTGGAGCGCCTGTTGGGGCGGCTGGACGCGCTGCCGGAAGACTACCGCCAAGTGCTGATCCTGGCGAAGATCGAAGGGCTTACGACAGCGGAGGTGGCGGAGCGCCTGGGCAAATCGCGCGAGACGGTGGCGCTGCTGGTGTACCGCGCCCTGAAGCGCTTCCGCGTGCTGTGCCTTGAGAGCGAGGCCTGATGGACGAGGCACGCGAACGGCAACTCGCGGAGGCGCTGGCCGACCTGTTGGACGGCAAAGCGCGAGGCGATGCGCCCACCGTCACGCAATTTCCGGAACTGGCGGGCGAACTCGACGCGCTGGCGGAAATCGATCGCGCCATCGAGCCGGATGCGGCGCTGCCCGAGCGGCTGAGCGGGCACAGGATTTTGGCGGAAATCGGCGCGGGCGGCATGGGGCAGGTGTTGCTGGCGCAGGATGAAGCGCTGGGACGCAGGGTGGCAATCAAGCGGCTGGCGCCGCAGTACGCAGAAAACACCGTGCTGCGCACCCGATTCATGAACGAGGCGCGGGCCATGGCGCGCCTCAACCACCCCTACATCGTGCGGATCTACCATCTGGGCTCCGCCGATGAGCAGCCGCACTTCGTGATGGAGTACCTGGAAGGCGCGCCACTGACGGCAGCGGCGCGCCTGCTGCCGTGGCAACAGAAGACCGAGATCATGCTGAAGGTGACGACGGCGGTGCACTTCCTGCACTCGCAGGGCATCATTCATCGCGACCTCAAGCCGGGGAACATTCTGGTGGGCCCGGACCTGGAACCCAAGCTGCTCGATTTTGGGCTGGCGCTGGATCTGGGGGGCCGTGAGCGTTTGTCGCAGATCGGCGAGATTGCGGGCACGCCCGAGTATCTGTCGCCGGAGCAGGCCGCCGGCGTGCAGGATCTGGACGCCCGCAGCGACGTGTTCTCGCTGGGCGCCGTGCTCTACGAAATTCTGACTGGCGAGCCGCCCTTCAGCGGCAAAACGGTGGCCGGGTTGCTGGAGAATATTCGCACGCAAGACCCCGTGCTGCCGCGCCGGGCGAACGCGGGAATTCCGCGCGATCTGCAAAACATCTGCCTGAAGGCGCTGGAAAAGGACGCGGCCGGGCGCTACGCCACGGCCAGAGAGATGGCCGACGACCTGCGTCGTTTCCTGGCGGGAGAAGCGGTCCACGCGGAACCGGCGGCGTACGCCAGACTGATCGCCGGGAGGGTGGCTCAGCACCTGCGCGATCTGGAGGGCTGGCGCCACGAACAGATTGTTTCCGATGACGAGTACGAGGGTTTGCGCAAACGCTACCAGCGGCTGCTGGAGCGCGAGGACGCGTGGATCCTGGAGGCGCGCCGGCTCACGCTGCCGCAGGTGACGCTGTATTTGGGGGCCTGGGTGCTGGCGGTGGGCGCCGCGTTTCTGACCTTCTTTCCCTACCCGGCACTGGCCGGGGCGCCGGCGGTACTGACGGCGTGGGCGGCCGCGGCGCCGGTGGCTTTGATTGGCGTGCGCGACTGGCAGCGGGGCCGCTTCCGTGTGGCCATCGCCTACCTGCTGGCGTTCTGTCTGCTGGCGCCCATCGCCATGCTGGTGACGGTGGAGGAGACGGGCCTCTTTGCCACACTTGGGCAGGGGTGGAGCAAGCTGGAGTTGTTCCACCGCCTGCATTTCGCGCGCCTCGCCACCAATGCGCCCGGTGTGCTGGTGGCTGCGGCGCTTCACGCGCGCGCCGGTGTTCTCCCTGATGTTCGCCGGGATGGCCGCCATGCTGTGCCTGGCGACCCTGCTGCGCATGGGGATGCTGGCCTGGCTGGATGACGATCCGGGACGTTTCTATTTCCACCTGGTGCCCTGCGCGCTGCTGTTCCTGGCGGCGGGCTATGCGTTCGAAAATCGGCGCCTGACCGATGACTCGCGCTATTTCTATCCTTTCGCCGTCGTGTTTACCTGGGCAGCGCTGAGTGGCGTGGCTGCCTTCCACGAGCCCTATGCGGCATGGCTGAAATCCGTCGCGCCATGGACGCGCGGCCAGGTGGAGTATCTGTTCCTCATCAACGCCGGCGTCTACTTCGTGCTGGACCGGTTTTTCGAGCACACGCCGTCGGCGCAACTGCACACCGTGTCCAAATCCTTCCGGTTCGTCATCCCGGGACACGTCATGACGTCGCTCCTGCTGCTGGGAATGGAAGCGAAATCGCCGTTCGAAGCGCGCGTGTTCGAATGGACGCTGCCCGCCATCGCCGGCGTCTTCGTATTCGCCAGCATCCAGCGGCAGATGAAGAACTTCTTCGTGAGCGGGCTGGTCTTTTTCGCCATCGGCGTGTACCGCCTGCAACAGAACGTCT
>JAPKZC010000154.1 GCA_026394025.1 Candidatus Solibacter sp. | reverse complement strand
GCCTACGGCTGGCGGCAGGAGAAGCTGGCGCAGAACGCCGCCGAGATCAGCGCGCTCGGCAAGGAACTCTTCAAACGCATCTCCGATATGGGCGACCACTTCAACAAGGTGGGCCTCAACCTGGGGCGCGCGGTAGAGGCATACAACAGCGCGGTGGGGTCGCTGGAAAGCCGCGTGATGGTGAGTGCGCGCCGCTTTGCGGACCTAAAAACCGCGCCCATGGGCGTAGAGATCGCACCGCTCGAGCACGTGGAAAAGAGTGTGCGCGCCCTGGCAGGCGAGTAGGGCAGGCCTACTTAACCTGGGCCATGCGTTGGTACTCCGCTTCCGACGCAGCCGGCAGCAGTACCCAAAGCGTGTAGATGCCGATCGCCGTGCCGAACGGCGGATGCAGCAGGTTCAGAAACGCCAGCACGATCGCAAGGATGCGCGCCCACGAGCGGCGTTCGTACAGTCCCCAACCGGCGATCAGGCCGATGACACCGGTCGCCAGGAAAATCCCGCCAAAGGTCCGCACGATTTCGTGGGCAAAGTAGGGCGCGCCACCGGTGAATGGAAGCCCCCAGTTCGAGAACGAATTCAGAAACAGGCCCGGTAGTACCCGCAACGCGGAATACACCAGCCATAGGATGGCCACGTTGCGCAGGTGGCCGGCCACGCGGTTGACGGACGGCAGCAGCGGCGGCGCGGCGCCGAACTGCCGGCCGCAGTGAGGACAGAAGCTCACGGGCCCTTGCAGGTTGGCGCCGCAACGATCACAAAACATGTCTCACCTCCGGACAATAGAGATACGGAGGTGAGGGCCGATTTGTTTCCGCCGGTTTAGTGGCCGCCTCCGGGGATGTGTATGCCGCCCAACCCGCGACCGAAGAAGTCGGCGCCAAGGCTGTCCAGTTTGGTCTTCTGGTCCGCCGTCAGCAGCAGGTAGAACGCGGCGTCGGCTTTGGCATTGATGGCGACAATCTGGCCCTGCAGCGTGCCGATAGTGGTCGCCTGGGTGGTGATGGTGGCCGTGGTGTTGGTCTTGATGGCCGCCGAAAGGGCGGTCTCCGCGGTGGTGATCTGGGTTTCGATCGGGGTGATGGAGTTTAATGCCGTGGTGAAGATGGTAGTCGCCTGGGTAACCTGGCCGGTGCTCAGGGTCAGCAGCGTAGTCAGGAAGCTGACCTGATGCGCCACCATGGTGGCCGCATCGGGCGGATTGGCGCCGGGTCCCCCGCCGCCGTGCATACCGTTCTCCGCACGCTGCCCTTGCGCCAGCAGGGCGACCGTCGTCAACGCTGCGATGGACGCAAGTCTGGTAATCGATTTCTTCATAGTTTTTCCTCGCTCTGGTTTGGTTCCGCGCTCGGTGCGCATGCTTCTTTCCGTGCACGGCGCATGCCGAAAAGCTGCGCGCGGAAATCCAACAAAACACAATAGGATCTGAAGCGAAGACGCGAAACCAGGTGGCAGCTTGCCGCGACCGGCTGAGCCGCGAGGGCGGCGAACTGTCCGGCGGCAAAGTGACGCCTGCCGGTGGAGCCGTTGGTTTCAGGCAGGGCGGAAATTGCGCAGGATGGCGGCCCAGGGGGGATAGCCTCGTGCTGCCGAGTAGGCGTCCTCCTCCAGACTGAAGGCCACATCCACGCGGGCGCCGGGTGCGAGTTCACTGGCGCGATGAGCCAGATTCCACGCCTTGAGCACCAGGCTGCGCCCATTCTGCCGCACCGTGATCCTGAGGTGCTTCTCCTTCATGACGGTGGGTGGAGCGGCCACTTCCACGCCGAGCGCCGCGCAGAGCGGCTGCGGGTTGCCGTGACCGAACGGGGCCAGCGTGAAGAGCTCGTCGATGGCCTGCTCCGTGATCTCGCTCAATTCAAGCACCGCGTCGATCTCCAGACGGCCCAGAAAATCGTCGGCGGTCAGACGCGAGGCGGCGAACGCATCGAAGCGGCGGCGGAACTCCTCCACCTTGGAAACTTCCATGGTGACGCCGGCGGCGTGGGCGTGGCCGCCGAATCGCACGAAGAGTTCGGACATCGATTCAAGCGCGTCGAGCAGGTGGAACGTTGGGATGCTACGGCCCGAGCCCTGCGCCATGCCATCGTCCGGATTGCGTCCCAACACGAAGACGGGGCGGTGCAGGCGCTCCACGAGGCGGCTGGCCACGATGCCAAGCACGCCGCGATGCCAGTTTTCGGCGTAGTAGACCAGCGCACATTCGGCCGGACCGACAGCGATCTGTTCGCAGGTATCGCGAATCTCCGCCTCCACCTGCCGGCGTTCGGTGTTCTGATCGTGAAGCTGTCGGGCCAGGTCGCGGGCCAGCGCGGGGTCATTGGTGAGGAAGAGTTCCACAACGGCCTTGGCGGTATCCATGCGGCCGGCGGCGTTGAGGCGCGGCGCAAGTTGGAAGGCGACCTGGCGCGCGTTGGGCGGCTTGGCATCCACCGTGAAACCAGCCACATCGAGCAGCGCGCGCAAGCCGGCGTTGCGTACCGTGCCCAGCCCGCGCAGGCCGAGAGCCACCAGGATTCGGTTCTCGCCCGTGAGCGGAACCACGTCGGCCACGGTGGCAATCGCCGCCAGTTTGAGGAACGATTCCGAAACGCGCCGGACCTTCTCGGCCGGCCAGCCCATGTGGGGCAAAAGCGCCTGGATCAACTTGAAGGCCACACCAGCGCCGCAAAGGTTCTTTTCCACGTAGGGGCAATCCGGACGATTGGGATTGAGCACAGCGAGGGCGGGCGGAAGACCGGTCTCGGGCAGGTGATGGTCGGTGACGATGACGTCGATGCCGAGCTCGTTGGCGCGGCGCACCACTTCCGCGGCGCGGATGCCGGTATCCACGCTGACAATCAACTTCACGCCCTTTCCGGACGCGGCTTCCACCACTTCGGATCGCATGCCGTAGCCGTCCTTCAGGCGGTGCGGCACGTGATACGTGGCGATGCCTCCGGCGAGTTCGAAGGCTTTGGTGAGTAGCACCACGCTGGTGGTGCCATCCACGTCGTAATCGCCGTAGATCAGGATGCGCTCGCGCTCGCGGATGGCGCGCGCGATGCGGTCGATGGCCGCCGGCATGTCGCGCATGGTCAGCGGATTGTGCAACTCTTCGAAGGCAGGGTGCAGGAAGCGGTTCGCGGCCGCGGGGTCGGAGAATCCGCGGTGCACGAGCACCTTGGCGGCCGGCGGCCCGACTTGCAGGGCCGCGGATAGCACCGAGACGGCGTTGGCGTCGGGCGCGGGCAACTCCCAGCGCGCCGGCGGACTAATTCTTGGAGTAATACCCGCCAAGCGAATCGCCTTCGTCCGGATCGCCCTCGGCCATGGCGCTCGCGATATCGTCTTCCGCGACCAGGAATTCCTCGTACCAATCGGGCTGGAGTTCGTATACGTAGAGGATGGAATCGTGGTTGAACGCCAACTCGAGCGAACAGGTGACGCCTTCGTAGATCCGCAACTTGCGCAGGCGGGCCTGGTAGTCGCGCTGCTGTTCGCGGTCCATTTCAACGTCTTCGACCTGCTCCAGCACGTCGTCGATGTCGCCGGCCTCGAATTCGCGAGTGGCGAAGAGGATCATCTTGACGCCGGTTTTGATCGCGGTATCGAGGAACATCCGGTAGTCGGGATAATGCTCCGTGTCCCAGAGCACCATCTGGGGGTCTTCGAGGGTTCCCGGGGTACTGCGGAAAACTGCCAGGTCGCGCGATTCGAGATAGTCCAGGATTTCGCGCTTGAGTGTATCGAGATTCAGGTCCACGTCGCTTCCTCAGCCTTAAGCCAACACCAGAGTATCAGAGAGATTGGCCAAGTCGCGGGCGGAAGGCGTAACGATCGTCTTCGGCCCGATATAGATCTTGCGGTTCTCTTTGACCGCCTGGCGCACATCCGCCTCGCAGACGAACTCCACCGGTTTGGGAGGCAGCGCAGCGGGAGGTGGAGGCGTTCTTGC
>JAPKZC010000477.1 GCA_026394025.1 Candidatus Solibacter sp. | reverse complement strand
GCTAAGATCCAGACCGCCCCCGACGACCGCGTCGCCACCGCCGCCATCGAGACCGTCTTCAGCGGCGCGGGCCCCATGATCATGGCGGTGGCGGTCATGATGACGGGCCGTATCCGGGTGTGTCCGGCGGAAAGCGCCGCGGAGCGCGCGTCCATCCCTTCCACCCGTTGATCGTTGGCGAAGACAACCAGCAGGATGCTGTTGGCCGTGGCCACGCCGATACACATGATGGAGCCCATCATGGAGGGCACGCTAAAGGTGGTCTGGGTGATAAAGAGCATCCAGACGATTCCGGCCAGCGCCCCGGGCAGGGCCATGAGGATGATGAACGGATCCATCCAGCTTTGGAAATTCACCGCCATCAGCAGGTACACCAAAACCACAGCAAAGATCATGCCGAGCCCCAGCCGGTAGAAGGAATTCTGCATCGTGGTGTACTGCCCGCGCAACTCGAGCGAGGTACCGCGCGGCAGCTTGGGCGTCATCTCCGCAACGATCTTCTCCACTCCCGCGCCGACCCTGCCCAGGTCGCGGCGGTCGATATTCGGAGCCTCGCTGCGGCTCAGCGACACCAGGTTGGTGAGCAACTGCGGACCGCCCGAAGCGGCGCCGGGGTTGCCGTACGCGGTGGAAGCCTGGCTTGGTCCAGCGCCGATGCCGGCGTTGGTAGGGTTGGCCGCGCCGGCTATCGATGTCTGCGTGGTCGCGTTCACCCCGCTGAACGGTGCGCTCACCGGCGTGCGCATCAGCGCCTCCAGGGAATTCATCCGGTACTGCGGAGTCTGCACGGAAATACCGTAGCTGATGCCGGTACGCCAATCCAGGAACTGCGAGGGCGAGATCTGTCCGCTCGAACTCAACGAAATCAGCAGGCTGGTGGCGACGTCGCGCTGCGTCAGGCCGACTTGTCCGGCCTTGCTACGATTCACGTTGATGTCAATCACGGGGTAGTCCACCGTCTGATGAATGTGGACGTCGGCCGAGCCGGGAATGCGCGCCACCTTGTCCGCGATCTGACGGGCGATCTCATAATTCGTTGCGGCGTTGCGCGATACTACCTGGATATCGATGGGCGCCGGCAAGCCGAAATTCAGAATCTGATTGGTGATGTTGGCCGCTTCGAAGAAGAACACCACGTCCGGAAACTTCTGGTTGAGGCGCTTGCGCAGGCGGTCCGTGTACTCGGCGGTGGAGCCGTGGTCCTCGGGCTTCAGCGAAATCAGGATGTCGCCGTCGCTCACACCGAGAGTTGGGTTGTCTCCAAAGGCGAGATTGAAGCCGCCATTCGGGAGACCGATATTGTCGATGATGTTTTCGATCTCCCTGGCCGGAACCACCTGTCGAATCTCATTCTCGATTTCGGCGAAGATCTGCTCTGTCTTTTCCAGGCGCGTCCCGGACGGCGCTCGTGCGTGCAGCCGCATGGCGCCCGAATCCACCGTCGGAAAGAAATCGCGGCCGATCAGCGGCGCCAGGCACAACGAACCGGCCACAAACAGGCCGAAGCCCACCAGCACCGGGGCGCGATGGTCCAGGCACCAGTGCAGCAGGGAACTGTAGGAAGCGCGCATCAGCTCGAAGCGCCGGTTGAAGATGCGATGCGCGAACCAGATCAAGCCCTTGCCACCTTCGCTATGCTCGCCGCGCGCATAGAGCTTGATCTCGGAGCGAAGCATGTAATGCACCATGGTGGGGATCAGGGTGCGCGAAAGGAAATACGAGGCCATCATGGCGAAGACCACCGCCATCGCCAGCGGCGTAAACAGAAACTTGGCGGCGCCCGTCAGCAGCAGCACCGGCACGAACACGATGCAGATGGCGAGCGTGGAGACGAAAGCCGGCGCCGCAATCTGCTGTGAGCCATCCAGCACGGCGCGCACCAGCGGCTTCCGCATCGCCATGTTGCGATGAATGTTCTCTATCGCGACGGTGGCATCGTCCACTAGAATGCCGACGGCCAGCGCCAGTCCGCCCAGCGTCATCACGTTGGTGGTCTGCCCCAGCAGGTTGAGGAAAATCAGCGAAGCCAGAATGGAGAGTGGAATCGAGATACACACAATCACCGTGCTCCGCCAGCTTCCCAGAAACAGCAGGATCATCAGGCCCGTGAGAACCGCCGCGGTCACGCCCTCCCGCACCACCCCGTCGATCGCCGCGCGCACGAACAGCGACTGGTCGAAGAGCTCTCTCACCTTTAGGGCGGGAGGCAGTCCGGCCAGTATCTTGGGCAGCCCCGCCTTCACATTGTTGACTACCGCCAGGGTGGATGCCTTGCCATTGCGCATGACCGTGAGCAGCGCGCCGCGGCGGCCGTTGGCACGTACGATGCTGGTTTGCACGGCATAGCCGTCGCGGACCTGCGCCACGTCCTTGAGGTACACCGTGGCCCCATTGACCACGCGCAACGGCATGTAGTTCAGCTCGTCCAGAATACGCGGGCTGCTATTCAGCCTGACCTGGAAATCCGTATCGCCGATCTTGGCCGTGCCTGCCCCGAAGATGAGATTCTGATTGCCCAGGGCGGAAGAAACGTCGGATGCGGAGAGCCCCTTCGAAATCATTTGGTCCGGGTTGAGATCCACCATCACCTGGCGGAAACGGCCGCCGTAGGGCAGCGGTACCGAGGCCCCCTGAATCGTCGCTAATTGGGTGCGGATGAAATTCTGCCCCATGTCGAACAGTTCCTGTTCGCTCATGCTGTCGCTCTGCAAGCCGAGTTGGATAATCGGCACACTGGAAGCGTCGTACTTGATGATGCTCGGCGGCAAGGTCCCCGGCGGCATCGGGCGGAGCAGGGTCTGCGAGATGGCAGTGATCTGCGCGAGGGCGAGTTCCACCTTGGCGTTCGGCTGGAAATACACCCGCGTCACCGAGACGCCGTTATAAGTCTGCGACTCGATGTGCTCGATATCGTTAACCGTGGTGGTCATGGCCCGCTCGAAGGTGGTGATCATGCGCTTTTCCATCTCTTCGGGCGATAGGCCGTTGTAAGTCCAGACGATGCTGACCACCGGGATATCGATGTACGGGAAAATATCCACCGGCATGGTGACGATGGCGGCGCCGCCGAGGATGGCGAGCAGCACCGCGACCACGACAAACGTGTAGGGGCGTCGTAACGCTAATCGGACAATCCACATGGTCTAGGCGCGAAGTGAGGGGCTAGCTCTAATGATATCCGAAGGTCCGATGCTTTGTGATGACGTCCAGGGGGCAGCGCCCACTAGCCCTTTGGAGCTATGCCCCCGGCATTACAGGTGGATGATGCCCCGCTGGATCGCCGCCGTCGCTGCTTGAGTCCGATCCTGCACTCCCAGCTTGCTCAAGATGCTCTTGACGTGATTCTTTACCGTGTGCTCGGCGATGTTCAGCGTGAAGGCGATCTGCTTGTTCGCCAGTCCGCGCACAATCAGCGCCAGCACCTGTACCTCGCGCGCACTGAGGTCCGGACGCGGCAACTGCGCCGCCAGCGATGCTGCCACCGCCGCCGGCAGGTAGGTCTGACCCGCATTCACCGCGCGGATCGCCTTCAGCAGTTCATCGTGCAGCACGTCCTTCGTCAGGTACGCCTGGATCCCGGCCGCCAGCGCCCGGCGGATGTCCTCGTCCCCCCCGTACGTCGTCAGCGCGACCATCTTCGCCCCGGGGAACTCCGACCGGATCACAATCGCCGCCTCCACTCCCCCCATCCCCGGCATGCGCAGAGCCAGCAGCGTCACATCCGGCCGGTGGAGCCGGAACATCTCCACCGCCTGATGTCCGTTGGCGGCTTCGGCAACCACCGTCATGTCGTCTTGCATGTTGACGATCGTGGTCACCCCCACCCGCGCCACCAGATGGTCCTCGGCAACCAGTATTCGAATCTTTTCGCTCATGGCAACGGTACAGTTACTTCGACTTCCGTTCCCTTTCCGGGGTTACTGGCCAATCGAAGTTCGCCGCCCAACCGCTCGGCGCGCTCCCGCATCCCGATCAATCCGAAATGCCCGGCGCGCGAAGAAAACACGTCCTGCGGATCGAATCCGCGGCCATCATCCCAGATCTTCAGGTGGAGCTTGTGCGCATCCAGTTGCAGCTTCACCCCGATCCGGCTTGCCCCGGCGTGTTTCAGCGCATTGGTCACGGCCTCTTGCGCGATGCGCAGCAGGTGCTGCTCCACTTCTTGCGGCAACGGCGCCCCCGTGCCCGTGACTTCCACTGCGACCTCCACACCAGATCCCGCCGTCCACATCCGCGTGCCCGTTTCGAGCGCCGCCGCCAGGCTCTGCCCCTCCAATGCCGACGCGCGCAGATCCATCACGCTCCGCCGCGCCTCCGTCAGGCTGTGCCGCGCCATCCGCCGCGCCATCTCCAGGTATGTGCGCGCCGGCGTGGCGTCTTCCCGCATGCACATGGCCACCGCGTCCAACTGCGAGGAGATGCCGACGAACCCCTGCGCCAGCGTGTCGTGGATCTCACGCGCCAGTCGCGCGCGCTCTTCCAATACCAGCCCGAACCGCGACCGGATCTGCCGCAGCCGGAGCTGATATATCGCCCACGCCCCCGCCAGCATCGCCGCCACGCACAAGGCGCGGAACCACCCCGTCTCCCAAAACTGCGGCAGCATCTCGAAATCATAGGACTGCCGGCTGCTCGGCCCGCCAGGCAGTTCCGCGCGCACGTTGATGCGATAGCGCCCGTGGTGCAGACTGTTGAAATAGATCTCCCGCCGTTCTCCCACCGCCACCCAGTCTTTATCCAGACCGTCCAGCCTGTAAGAGTACTGCACCCGCTCCGGCGCGCTCAAGTGGATGCCCGTGTAGCGTATTTGCAGGCGTTCGATTCCCGGCGCCAGCCGCGCCGCCCGACTCAAATCCACCGGATCGGTGGTCCGGATGCCGCCGCCGGCGGTCGGATACGCGGGAGCGCATTGCGCGCTTCGCAGCCCGTCTTCCACTCCGTAGTTTTGCGGCTCCAGTCGCGATCGCTTCTTTGCGGTGAACTCCACGAGCTGGTTTCTAGCGATCCGGCAGATCCCGCGGGTTGTGCTCAGCCACAGCGATTCGCCGTCGTCGAAGACCTTGCCGATGTTGTCGCTCAACAACCCGTCGCGCGCCGAGTAGTGAACGAACTTGCCGTCGCGCAAGGCATTCAGCCCCCCGCCGAAAGTACCGATCCATAGCGTGCCCCTGGCATCCTCGTAGAGTGAACGGATCTGATCGCTCGACAGTCCGTCGGCGGTAGTGTACTGCCGGCGATCGTCTCCTTTCACCCGCCACAGTCCCTTGCCGTAGGTGCCCGCCCAGACCGCGCCGTCTCGCCCTTCGCACAGCGTGACCATGAAATCGATCAGCAGCGGACCGCCCGCCACCACGCTGTGAAACTGCTTGCCCCGGACCACGCTCAGCCCCGCCGGAGTCGCCAGCCACAGCGCGCCCTGCGTATCCTCGAGCGCGTCGAATATGGTCTTTCGCCCGAGCGGGTCCGGCGGGCGGTAGGTGCGGAATCTGCCTGCCTCCATGCGAGCCACGCCAGATCGCGTCGCAATCAGCAGGTCTCCCTTCAAACCTTCCCGGATCTGAAACAC
>JAPKZC010000435.1:5700-6047 GCA_026394025.1 Candidatus Solibacter sp. | reverse complement strand
GACGAGAAGCGCGAGGCGGAGGCAAAGCGGCGAGAGCAGGCAGCCGTGGCTTCTCAAGCAGGAGTGGTTCAATAATCACCGGTGGCGCCTCCGATGCGACCTGAACGCTGGATCTCACGTGGCGCCACTCGAAGCCGTGGCCGCCCGGCACGGGTCTCAGCTCTTTTCGAGCAAGGCCGCGTGGCTGCGGCGTATGGATGGGCGGTCCACCACGTCGAGCCCGGCCCTGCCCGCGACTGCCAGTTGGGCCTGGAACTCGGTGTCGCTGACGTGCCCGGCGGGCTCAGCGAAAAGCAGGCGGCCGCCGGATTTCATCGCTAGGGCGGCCTCTGCGAAGAAGGAGTTGC
>JAPKZC010000435.1:0-5676 GCA_026394025.1 Candidatus Solibacter sp. | reverse complement strand
TTGCCGGGCGGCAGCTCGTGCACCATCGCGAAGGCCAGCACCAGATCCACCGAGCCTGCCAAGTCAACCACACCCATGGAATCGGGAGCCGCCAAGCGAGTGTCCACGCGCGCGGAGAGACTGGCCCGGGCGGCGCGGCGCTTAAGCGATGCGAGCATTTGGGGCTGGATATCCACGGCCACCACACGGCCCTCCGGCCCCACTAGGCGAGCCAGTTCCAGCGTAAAGAACCCCATGCCCGCACCGGGTTCGAGGACCGTCATGCCCTCGCGGACGTACGGGCTGAGGATCTTCGTCGGGTCCTGCAACAGGCGGCGCAACGGGCTGGCTAAGAGGTAGCCCAGCCACCACGGGCACACTTTATGATCGAGCATGAACAAGACCTTACAATCCGGAATGTACCATGGCAACGCAGCCAGGCGAGTGAGCCGAGATCACCATCTATAACGGCGTCCGGGCTGTCGCCGAATACACTCTCGGTTTCCTGCCGGCAGGGGGCTGCCGGCAGACCCCACGCGCCCCATCACGTCGTTCAAGACGGCATGGATCAAGGTCCGCCAGAAGGCCGGGTGAAGGGCCGCTGGCACGATAACCGCCACACGCTGGTCACGGAACTGGCTGAATCGGGCGCTGGCGACGAGGTGATCATGAGCATCGCGGGGCACGTATCGCGTGCCATGCTGTCCCGCTACGCCCATGTGCGCATGGAAGTGAAACGGCGGGCCCTCGACGAGATCGCCGCGAGGCAGGGCGCCGCCGACGAGAAGCACTAGGAGGAAGCCGAGCAGCGGGAGCAGGTTGCGGTAGTTTGGCAGGAGCCAGTAGTTCAGTAATATAGTGTTCCGGCATCCGAGGAACCTCGCTCAGTGAAGCAAGACTGCGGCTTGCCGTGTTAAGATTTCGCCTGATACAATATCGCCAGTATGCATCGCAGCTGCCTCTTCATGGCAATCCTGTTGTGGCCCCTCCTGGCGTTTTCCCAGACGCTGAACCGCCAGCAGGCCGCGGCAATCCTGCAGCGGTCTGAGTTCTTTTCACAAACCGAGAATGTGCGCTTGGTCTTGAATATAGATCTTCTAACCCGAAGTGAGCGGACGCTCGAACTCTACGGGGCCCTCGAATACGCAGGGATCGTCACCATCAGAAGGGAACGCTATGCGATGGGACCCGTCGCCTACGCGGGCCTGACTCCCAGGGGCCAATCGATGTGCGGCCAGCCGCAGTCTGAATTCCGCGCCATGAGCGTGGTAGATTGTGTCGTCGCCCGGCGAGAGGTTCTGGCCGTCACCGGAGTAGCGTCACAGGGACGGCAGGCCGAGGTCGAGGGTTATTGGTGGATGCGGCCGTTCGGCATCGGACTCTATCTGCCGGTCGGCGCGCCTTATGGTGGCGCCCGTTCCACCGATGTGCTGAGGCCATGGTCGTCCATATTCCGGACGAACTTCACTATGCGGCTCTGGGACGATGGCTGGCGGGTGAGCGCGCCGGAAATTCTGCCCATGATCGTCGGAGGGGACAGTCCATTGAACTTGGAGCAACTCCCGGCGGAAGTCCGGCAGCGCATGCAGTCCTCGCCCCCGCTTGGCTTCGCTCCACCGCCTTCACCTCCCGCGCCACCCGCGCCGGTGCCCACCGCGCCCGCGCCCGCGCCGCAGAAGGGCGGTCCGCCCGCCGCGTCACCTGCACAGCCCCCGCCGCCACCCCCGCCTGCGGCAGCCCCAAGTCTGCCTTTCGGGATCATCGGGGGAATCATAGGCGGCACGACCGCTCCGGCGGCCGGAAACACACCACCGCTGGGCCCACAGCCAAGGCTCATTTCCAAAGTGGCGCCCGCGTACCCACCCCTGGCGAAGCAGGCGGGCGTCCAGGGTAGCGTGACCCTGTCGGCGTCGGTAGATGAAACGGGCTCGGTCGACAAGGTCACTGTGATACGGGGTCATCCTCTATTAGTGCCCGCTGCTATCGATGCGGTTAAACAATGGAGGTTTGCGCCAGCAACGGTGAACGGTCAACCGGTACGTTCCACTGCGAGGGTAGAGGTGGAGTACGAGCAATGACGTTGGCCGGCGACACTGCCGGCGGATCGAGGAATGGAGCGGGTCGGCATGAAACCTATGCCGTGAGCCAAGCGACCTGATCGAAATGGCATTCGGATGGATGAAGCAGACCGGCGGCGTACGCAAGACCAAGTTGCGTGGCTTGGCGAAAGTCGCTTGGCAACCTCTGATTTGGATTTTTCGCGAGCCGCCGTTGCACCGGCGGTCTTCGTGTTTGTGGGCTGTTCGTGAAGCACTCCGCTGGGTGGGTCTGAACACCGCCCTGTTACCTCGTTCAAGACGGCGTGGATCAAGGTCCGCAAGAAGGCCGGGGTGAAGGGCCGGTGGCACGATAACCGGCACACGCTTGTCACGGAACTCGCCGAATCAAGCGCCGGCGACGAGGTGATCACGAGCCTCGCCGGGCACTTGTCGCGTGCAATGCCGTCCCACCACTCCCGTGTGCGCATGGAAGCGAAGCGGCGCGCCCTCGAGTCTTTGGAAGTCGATGAGATTTGCCGTGGCAAACTGGTCAAGGCCGGGGGCAACGGGTATACCCGCCGATCCTTCGATATTCTCAGTGCCTTCATGGATGTGCTCGGAAAACCGGTCCGTCAGGTACCGGACAATTAGGAGTGCGGCGAATTGCTGGTGGATAGCGCCACGGATCTGGAAACAAACGCCAGTGTGGATCCTCGCGGGCAAGCGCAAGGTGAAGCTGAACTTCGGCCGCCGCGACGACCGTGTGCTGCCCATCCTGCGCCGGGTGCTGCGCGAGTCGTGGGTGGGGGCACGGGCGCGGCGGGCGGCGGTAGCGGGGCAGGTCCAGGACGCACCGGCAGGTCAGGATTCAGCTACGCCGGTGTGGAGCCCTGGAGACCACGATGCGCTGTGGTGCCCCGGTCTGCCGCTATGACCGGCTTACCCATTCGCATTTGCTGGCTGTCGTAAGCGAACTGCTGCCCGCAGTCGAGGCACACCACGTAGCATTCGCCCTGAGAGATGCCATGCTTCCTGACCGGACATACCGGGCGGCTCAGGTGGCGATGGTGGCAATGCAGCAGCAGGTTGAGAATCGCCTCGATCATCGAATTCACGGCAGCACGTAGGGCTGCCACTCCCGTAGTACTTATCGACCATGTGGCGTTTAACAATAGGACGCTTTACTGACCCTTCAAGGCATGTCGATCGGCACGATCCCCTTCACGCATAAATTGCGTGTCCGAGCGCACTCCGAATGTGGGTATCTGGTCCATGTCACCGCCAGATGTCTTAGTACAAGGGGCGGAGAGCACGAGCAAATTGTTCTGAAATCGGAAACCAGTACTACCGATTTCCAGTACGGTAGGGACTTCCATCCACACAACGCCGCTCGCATAATGATGCCTGAGGTTAGTGCGGCCTATGCGGAAGGCGGCGACTATCGCCGACGTGCAGTCCTACCTCTCTTCAGCTTTGTTGGAGGGTCCCGTGAGCGCATACGAGTCTTGTTCGGAACGAGTCCAGCCGGTCCTGCTGCCATCGGCGGCGGTCTACAGAACGTTGTGTACGAAGGCAGGCAACGTCTACTGCCGACTATTTCACCGATCCATCTCCCGCCCCGTGAATGGCAAGTATCACTGCTGGAAATGCCTGAGGGAATTTCAACTCAGATGGTAGGTAGTGCGTCGGGAACGCAAGCGAAAGGGGACCGGCTCTCGCGTGGCCCCCTTCGCCGTGGTTGCGGCCATCGCACCTTTCCAGCCATCCTGGTTGAATGCCGGATTTGCCCGTGCAAGTAATCGACTCCACCCTTTTCCGCGTCCTAATCGAGCGAGCGCGCCACTCTCCCCGCCTGCGGGCCAACCACAATTTCCATTCCAGCATGGAGGAAAACCCGCATCGATTCCTGAACGTGATGATCCAGGGCACGTTCATCGCGCCGCACCGGCACATCGATCCGCCGAAGTCGGAGACGTTCGTGGTCCTGGAGGGCAAACTGGCGTTCTTCACCTTCGACGATGCCGGGCAGATCGCCAACACGTTCGTCCTGGGCCGCGATGCGATTGGCGTTGACGTTCAGCCCGATGTGTGGCACACCATCGCCGTGTTGACGCCGCATGTGGTCTGTTTCGAGGTCAAGCCCGGCCCCTACGCGGCGGCGACGGACAAGGACTTTGCACCGTGGGCACCGAGGGAAGGCGACCCGAGGGCTGGGGAGTATCTGGACATGCTCGTGTCCACGGTGGGCGGCCCGGACCGGCAAGGTTGAGCACCGCTAACCAAAGGCACATGCCGCCGCGTACGGACGAGCGAGAAAATATTGCTATTGGACGGCTCGCGCCTGTCGATAAGAACACTCAGGTGGATCAACTCGCGAAGCAGGCGGCCGAGATCGCTATCCGGCCCGCCGCGCTCCCCGCCGATGGACTGCGCAACAATTCCGAAGCCCTCGATTCCATCGAACAACTGGCTCTGCGGATTCTCCAGGAAGTCGCGGCGGTTCGCACCGTCAAGAGTCATTCGGCGGGTGAAACCAGGGGAATGTGGCCCGCCATGCAACCCTCGCGGCATCAGTGATTGCGTCAGCATCCGCCCTCCGCGCGCTACAATTTCCCAATGCGGTTCACGGTCTTCGCCATCAAGTGTGTCCCCGGTGCCCGCCGCGAGCGGATGGAGGCGGCACGTCTCTCGCGCCATGCTTTCGCGTTGCTCCCCCGTCCGGCTGGAAGCCAAACGCGCGCCCTCGACGAAATCGCGGCGCGCCAGTGCGCGGCAGATGAGAAGCGCAAGGAGGAAGCAGAGCGGCAGCAGCAGGCTGCGGCGGTTTCTCAAACGGCGGCGGTTCAGTAAGCGTCGGTAGTCGAATCGCACCGAATCACTCAATTGGCTTCACGCAGGTAAAATTCGCCGCTTCGTCGATGCTGCCCGTACCCTTGTACCGCGCGGTTTGAGGGTACGCGCAAAGCGGCCGCGTGCGCATCACCTTGCCCGCGATCACGCGGCTGGCCTCGATGCGAACCGGCGCCGTGCCCGCTTCCACCCACTTCAGCACCGGAGTCGCCATGTCGAACTGACTTGTCCCCACGCCGCCGCCGCAATGGAACATTCCGGGGACCGTGAAGAGGCGGAAAAACTCGTCCGTCGCCGGCCCCATCTTGTCCACCACCTGCTCGTAATACTCCACGCCCATCTTCGCGTTGAGTTGCGGATCGGCCCACCCAAAGTACATCAGGAGCTTGCCGCCGTGCTTCCGGAAGGCCGACAGATCGGGGTCCGTGGCATCCAGAATCTGTCGCAATTCTTCCAGCCGCGGCGGATCCCTGTCGATATCGAACTGGCTGAACGCGCGCGCCGCATCCATCTCGCCACTCGCGCTTTTCACCCAGGGCACCATGTAGCGCTGGAAATTGAATCCGAACGACGTCCACGTTCCGCTGCCGTTCGCCGCATGGACCGCCTGCCCGATCCAGCCGCTCTGCCCGTTGGGTCCGGCGACCTCCGCGCCCACTGGCCAGCCCGGGAAAAACCGCTTCCCATTACTCATCACATCGCCGTAAATCCGTTCCAGTGCGGCTATCTGATTCGCCGTGAAGCAATCCGCCTGATCGCTCCCCGCGACGCAGCGCGGCAGGTCGCGCGCAGGTTTGAAATCGCAGCG
>JAPKZC010000743.1 GCA_026394025.1 Candidatus Solibacter sp. | reverse complement strand
CAGACGATCGTTTTTTGTCGTCTGTCGCCCCGCCGTGGCACTCGCAAGAGCACGACAGACCACTCAAGGCGATGGTCTGTCCCACCACGGCAGCGCTACTTCGCGCTTAGCAGGTTGGCGAACAGGCGATAGGCGCCCGGCACGCCCGCCGGCAGTTGGCGGAACCACGCGTACGCGGTGAAAATGTAGACGCCCTTACCGTAGCGCGTCCATAGCTGTCCGCCTTCCAGCGGTGGCTCGCCGGGGTCCTGCGAGGAGAGTACCGTCTGGTAATGCGGATCCCATTGGACAGCGAAGTAGACGCCGCGCTCCTGCACCCAACCATCGAAATCCTTGGGGCTGATGTGGTTGGGGAATTGCAGCAGCGGACTGTCCTGGTTGGGGAACTTGAGCGGCGCCTCTTCCACGGTGATGCGGTACCTGTTACCGCCCGGCACAGCGAACGGGTAGGGTCCGAGGTTGGTGGTCACGGCCGCGCCCTGCTGCTGGTTGAAGGGGTTGGGCGGCTGCTGCTGGCCGCGCGCCGCGGTGGGGTCGGGGCTGTCGCCGGTCTGGTATTGCACCACGTACGTGCCGCCATTCTTCACGTAGTCAAGCAGGCGTGGCTGGTTGGCGCGGATGTTGGCGCGCACGTTGTAGGCGCGCACCCCGGCCACGATGGCGTCGAAGCGGCTCAGGTCGCCCTGCTCCAGATCGCTCTGGCTGAGCAGCGTGACGTCGAGCCCGAGCTGCCGCAGCGCTTCCGGCATCTCGTCGCCCGCCCCCATGATGTAGCCGACCTTCTTCGCCGTCACTTTGATGTTGGCGCGTACCAGCTTGATGTCCGAGGGCGGGAACAGGGTCTGCGGCGGGAAGTGCGGGTAGGCGATCACCTGAATCCCTGACGCGATGTCGCGCCCGTTCACTTTGGCGACGGCGCGCAGACTGGCCGTGGTTTCGCCCGCGGGAGGCGTCACCTCAAACGTCACCACGCGCTGCTCGCCGGCAACGGCGATTTGAAAACTCTGCGAGCGCGGTTCGGCCTTCCAGCCCGGCGGCACTTCCAGGCGCAGATCGCCCTGCGCGTCGGCCACATTGGCCTGCACCGAAACCTGGACTTTGCGCGCGGCCGTATCGGGGAACACCGCCACCGGTTCGGAGAGATTCACCGCCACCGTTGGCACTACCATGAGCGGGCGCACACGCTCTCCCCGCGCACGGTCGGCGTAGCGATTCTGCACCGGCCGCACCAGTTCGATGGGCGCGCCCTCCACGGTGAGCCGCACGCGCACCTGGGCCGCGGAGGGGGTGTCGGGCAGGCCGATCAGCATCTGGTCATCGACCTGGTAGACATCGGCCGTGGCCGGCTTCACCAACCAGTAGGGTTGCGTGTAGGCCTGGTTGGCGGGCACCACCAGACTGAATGCGACATCGGCGCTCTGGTTGTATCCCAGAGTGGCGGGTCTGGCCGGTGCGTCCTGATTCCAGATGCCCTCCACGCGCGCGCCTTCGAGGCTAACCCTCGCGGTGGAGCGATTGAGCACGGTCGTCGCGATATTGAGCGTCGCGCCGGGAGACACTTCGGGCTGCCGCGCCTGCGCTTCCACGAAGAGCCCCGCACACTGCGCGATGGTCTCATCGAGTTCGGTGGGCTTGACCGTGGCCAGCGGGTCTGTCATGGCGGCGATCAACGGGCGCGCCTTGACCAGCGCGGGGATGGTCTTTTCGGGATGCGCCGGCTCGTAATTGCGAATCGCCTCGTCGAGAATGGCCTTGACCGCGCCGCCGCCGGGCAGACGATTCCAGGTGGTGTCAATGCCGTCGAACAGGTCCTTGCTCGCGGGATCTCCGCCGAAGACCGCGAAGGTGGCGAGGCCGGCGCCGGGCCGGGACAGCTCAACGAGCCGCACAGCATCGCCCTGGATCACCAGGGGCGCGTGCTGGTCGCCGATCGCAAGAACGACCGCATCCAGGTGTTCGATGCCGGCGGCGCTT
>JAPKZC010000047.1 GCA_026394025.1 Candidatus Solibacter sp. | reverse complement strand
CGCCTAGCCCTTCTCCGCGCAAATTCTCCATCGCCAAAGCGGTAGGACAAAAGAGAAGATCGCTCAAGTGGTCCGCCACAATCCGGTTGATCTCCTCCGGCATGCCACGACGGTAGCTCCGCAATCCTGCCTCGATATGAGCGGTGCGCAGTACTAGTTTGGACGCCACCAGCGCGCCCGCCAGCGTCGAATTTGTGTCACCGTACAGCAATACCCAATCCGGTTTTTCCGCGACTAGAATCGGTTCCAGCCGCTTCAACATTTCGCCGGTCTGCTCGCCGTGTGCGCCGGAACCCACACCCAGATCATGGTCCGGCCGCGGGATCATCAGCTCTTCGAAAAAGACCGCGCTCAACCCGGCGTCATAGTGCTGCCCGGTGTGGATAATCCTGTGAACCCAGTCCTCACGCTGGGCCACGGCGCGGCAGATGACCGCGAGCTTGACGAATTGCGGACGCGCTCCGACGATCGAAACGATACGCATGTTATGCGTAGAACGCCCGAACCGATTCGCAGATATAGTCGATATCCTCTACGGTGAGTCCCGAATGAACAGGCAAAGCCAGCGATTCCGCCGCCAGCTTTTCGCTCACCGGGAAGTCGCCTTTCTCGTACCCCAGATCGGCATAGCATGGCTGCAAATGCAGCGGCAGCGGATAATAGACCTCCGACCCGATACCCTGCTTTTTCAGGTGTGCCTGCAGACCATCGCGCTGCTGGCACCGGATCGCAAACTGGTTGTAGACGTGACGCGTCTGATACACCGCCGGCTTTGCGGGGATCACGGGAATTGCCAGCTTCGCGATCTGCGTGCGGTAGTGCCCCGCGTTTCGGTCCCTACCCGCCGTCCAACCATCCAGATACCGGAACTGCACCGCGGCCTGCAGCGCATCCAACCGCGAATTCACGCCGATCCACTGGTGGAAGTACTTCCCCGTGCGACCGTGGACGCGGAGCGCCGTCAGCCGCTCGGCCAGTACTGCATCGTCCGTCGTCATAATCCCGCCGTCGCCGTAAGCGCCGAGGTTCTTGCTCGGGAAAAAGCTGAAAGCGCCGATCTTTCCGATACTGCCGGCCCTCCGGCCCATGTACTCGGAACCGATCGATTGGGCGGCGTCTTCGACCACCGGAATCCCCCGCTCGTTCGCCATCTTCATGATGGGGTCCATGTCGGCACAGCCGCCAAACAAGTGTACGGGGATGATCGCGCGCACCTTGGGATGCGCCGTCAGGACGCCCTCCATCAGGCTCACGTCCAGGTTGAACGTGTCCTCTTCGACGTCCATAAATACCGGAATCGCGCCCACGCGCGAAATCGCTCCGGCCGTCGCGAAAAACGTGTAGGGCGTGGTCAGGACTTCATCACCCGGATGGACATCGAGGGCCATCAAAGCCAGCATCAGTGCGTCCGAGCCGGACGCGCACCCGATGGCATACTTCGTTCCGCTGTACGAAGCGATCTCCGCCTCGAGTTTCTTCACGTCCTCGCCGAGGATGAACTTCTGCGAGTCCACTACCCGCACGATTTCCGCCAGGACCTCCTCGCGGATTTGCGCATGCTGTGCCTGCAGGTCCAACAAAGGGATCTGTTTCTCGCTCATGGTGTTCACGTATTTCGCTCCACTATCGGTGGTCGGACGTAACCAGTTCTCCAGACTTCATGTATGCCGCTCCGCACGACTTGCAGGTGCTCCGCCCTTCGGCACCAAATTCCATGCCGATACCGCAAGCGCACATCCAGCCCCTGACCCGTGCGGGATTCCCGTAAACCAGGGCGTAATCCGGCACGTCGCGTGTCACCACCGAACCGGCCCCAACGAATGCGTACCGCCCGATCGTGGTCCCGCAAACTACCGTGCAGTTGGCGCCCAGGGAGGCTCCTCGCCGAACCAGTGTGGCCTTGTATTCATCCTTCCGGATCACATGGCTGCGCGGGTTCGTTACGTTGGTAAAAACCATCGAAGGACCGCAGAAGACATCGTCTTCCAGAATGCACCCGGTATACACGGACACGTTGTTCTGGATCTTCACATTACTGCCGATTACAACATCGGGTGAGATCACAACGTTCTGGCCAATGTTGCAGCCGGCGCCGATGCGCGCGTTCTTCATCACGTGCGAAAAGTGCCAGATTTTCGTGCCCGGCCCAATCACACTTGGTTCATCCACGTAGCTCGATTCGTGCACAAAATAGTCTTTGTTTTCCATTCTTCCCTCGCGGCGTCACCGCACCGCCGCTGTCACTGAATTGCTATGGCTCCCGCTGATAATCACCCGCACGGGCACGGATCTCAACTCCGATTTCAGTGTCATCGCAAGAACTCATAACGTATTGTAGAGCATATCAACCTGACCGGCGATAGTCTTGTCTCCTACAAGATGAGCCTGGAGGAGCGTCCCGCATGCCTGAGGAAACGCGCTCCCGGCCAAGGCGCTCCAAGTGGCGGCGCACGACCCTGCACTCTTCGAGCGCGGCGGCGCGTGCATCGGCGGCGCCGGCGGCGGCGTATCTCTAAGCCAGCGGCCTGGCCGGCGCGGCACAGCAGTTGCTGCGTGCCCGAATCCTTCAGATCTTGAGAAACAGCTTGCGCCGGTACATCCAATAGAGCACAATCCAATACACCAGCAGCACTGCGATGCCGCGCAGCAGGGGTTCGTACTCCGTCCCGAAGAACGCGAACGCGTGCGCGCCCAGATGAATGCGGAATGAATCCAGGATGAAGCGCTCCCACAGGTGCGCGATCAGGTACGCCGCGATTGAGTTGGCCCCGATTACCACCAGGGGGAAGGCCCATTTGCGATAGCCCTTGATCTCCGTCAGCCAGCAGAAGCCCGCCAGGAACAGGAAGCAGAGACCGCCGCTGAACAGGGTCCACGCGGGGGTCCAGATGCGCTTCACCACCGGACAGATTCCCGTGAATTGCAGCAGGAGGCCCGCGGCCATGCCGATGGCGCCCGCCGCCAGCAGGCGCCGCATCGGCACCGCGGGAGCGGTGGCGCGCAGCCATTGTCCGGCAGCGAGGCCGAGGATCATGGTGCCGAGGGTCGGGATGAAACTGAGGGTCAGGTATCCGCCGCCGTTCGCGAGGTACGGTCTCACAGTTGGAAACAGATTGAGGAACCAGACGTCGAACGCGTTGCCGAAGTTGTTCCCCTTATTCCAGTGCGCCAGGAATCCCGTGAAGAATCCCGGCTCCTGCGCCGGGTAGAACGCCCATGCCATCCAGTAGCCGAACAGCAACGCGCCGAGCGCGACCCACTGCCAGCGCGGCGGACGGAGCGCCAGCAGGAACAGGACGGGGTAACCGAGCCCGATCTGCGACAGCGTATCCTCGAAGGTATAGTAGGTCTGCGGGGCGTGCGTGGAGCGCAGAAAAACGCCCAGAGCGACCAGCAGCAGCGAGCGCCACAGCGCGTGCAGGAACATGGCACGGATGGTCCCGCCCTTGGCGATGCGCGCCGCGATGGAGTAGGGCAGCGCCACGCCGACCAGAAACGAGAAGCCCGGCTGGATGGTATCGTGCAGCGAACAGCCCGCCCACGCGACGTGCGTCTGGTGGTAGGCGAGCCAGTTCCAGAATCCACTATCGGGCAGCGCCTTGGCCACCCGCGAAAGCTGCACGACCTCCGCCATCATGAGCAGCATGACGAAGCCGCGATACGTATCCACCGCCAGATTGCGTGCCGGTTTTTCCAAGCCGCACCTCCCGCCGATCTTCTATGGAACTACGCGGACACCCCCGGTGTCTACTGCCAATTCGTGGGACGGCCTTACGCCTGTGCTTTGGGCAGCTTGTCCCACGGGACCACGTTAGCCCTGGCGGCCCACC
Organism: Candidatus Solibacter sp.; assembly: GCA_026394025.1. Lineage (GTDB taxonomy): Bacteria > Acidobacteriota > Terriglobia > Bryobacterales > Bryobacteraceae > Solibacter. The sequence continues at coordinate 31 of JAPKZC010000047.1, read as the reverse complement.
GGTCGTAGAGGGCAGTCATGCGGGCGACCCG
>JAPKZC010000102.1:3510-11361 GCA_026394025.1 Candidatus Solibacter sp. | reverse complement strand
GGTTCGCGCGGAGATGGCCGGGTTGGAAGAGCGCTACCGGGGCGAGCGCTCCGCCATGGGGCGTCTGGAGCAGCAATACCGGGAGACCAGCAACCGGCGCAACGCGATCGCACCGGAGATTTCGCGGCTGGGCGAACAGCGCGCGCGCCTGTTGGCGGACAACATCGAACTGGACCAGAAGGCAGCGCAACTGGCGGAGCAGATCACCACGCTGGAAGCCCAAGTCAACGAGATGGCCACGCAGGACGCGGGCATGCGCGAAGCGTTGCGCGCCAACGAAGAAGAGCTTAAGGGGCTGCGTGCGGCGGTGCAGGAAACGCAGGAGAAGCGTTCGCAGATCGAGATCGACCTGGTGCGCAAGCAGGCCGAACTGAAGTACCTCGACGAAACCAGCCGCAAGGAACTGGGCTGCCCGGTGGAGCAACTCTCGGCCGCCGACGACCCGATTCCGGATAGCGACGCCATCGCCGAAGCCGAGCAATCCGCCAACGAGGTGCGGGGCCGTATCGAAGGGTTGGGGGCGGTCAACGCCGCGGCCATGGAGGAGTATCAGGAGGCGCAGCAGCGCCACGATTTCCTGAGCGCGCAGCGGCAGGATCTGATCGATTCGATCCGCGACACGGAGAAGGCGATACAGGAGATCGACCTGGTTTCGCGGCAGAAATTCTCCGAAGCTTTCGAAGCCATTAACGCAAATTTCCGAGTGGGATTCCAGACGCTGTTCGGCGGCGGGACGGGAGAGATGCGGCTGACGGACCCGGAGAACCTGGCCGATAGCGGGATCGATATCGTGTGCTCGCCGCCGGGCAAGCGGCTGCAAAACGTGCTGCTGCTCTCTGGCGGTGAGAAGGCGCTGGCGGCGGTGGCGCTGCTGATGGCGATCTTCCGCTATCAGCCGAGCCCGTTCTGCGTGATGGACGAAGTGGACGCCCCGCTGGATGAGGCAAACATCGGGCGGCTCACCAAGCTGCTGGCGGAGATGAGTGTGAATACGCAGTTCGTGGTGATCACGCACTCCAAGCGGACGATGGAAGCGGCGCAAGCGTTGTACGGGGTCACGATGCAGGAACCCGGGGTGAGCCGCATGGTGAGCGTGAAGTTCAACGCGGCGGAAGCGGCGGCGTAGGATCCCTTAGGCGGAGGAGTTGGAATCAAAGAGGAAGACGAGTTCACCGCAGAGACGCTGAGATCGCAGAGATAAGCGCAGAGAAGAGCACAAGGCAAGGAGCGAGGCCTGCCGCTTTGGGGTAGCCACGGCCAGTTTCAGCAGATTTATCTTGCGCGCGCTTGTAAGAAATTTCGCCAACTTGTATCTAATAGGTTTGAGGCGATGAATCAGAGCGAGCGCGAGCGGATGTTTGAGGAGCTGTTCCGCACGCGCGAGTACTACATCGCAAGGGGCGGAATTTGGATAGGCTGCAATCTTATCATCGCCAGTCACTGGCCCGATATGACACTCTCCAACGGTATCTCCGCCATCGCGTTGACCACCGCGACGCCGTTCGCGGTAACCGCACTGGGCCGCAGGATTCGCGGCAGGCGCTTCGAAAAGGAGTGCCGTCCGTTGATCGACCGCCTGGAATCCCTGCTCAAGACCATGGAGGAGGACCGCGTATGAACAGCGCTCTCATCGGGGAACTGGTCAGACTGCGCTACAAGCTGCTGTGGGCCAAGACGCGTTCGCGCAACGGACGGATCGCGCTGTTTCTGGCGGGCTACCTGCTGCTGGTGATGCTGGTGGCGCTGCTCTCCACGGGCGGATTTGGCGCGGCGATGCTGGCCGTGCGGAGTGGCAAAGCGGAGGCGATCGCAAGGGGCGTGCTGTCGGTGCTGTTTCTGGAAGCGGTGCTGGCCGCCAACATTCTGGGTTTCGGGATGAGCGCCATCTTTTCGGAGACGGAGCTGCGGCGCTATCCGCTGACCGCGGCCGATCGCCGGACGGCGCGCCACCTCACCGGCATTCTCGACCCGTTCTGGTTTCTATTCCTCGCACTCGAACTCGGCCTGATGGTGGGACTCTACGTGCTGGGCGCGGGGAGTTTCTGGTTCGGGCTGCTTGGCGTGTTGCTGCTGTTTGCCGCCAACTACCTGCTGGCCCGCGTGGTCGGCCTGTTCATCGACCAACTGATGCAACGCAAGGGTGGGGCGGCCATCCTGCTGGCGCTGATCATGATACTGGCGTTTGTGCCGGCGTTGGCCGGTCCGGTGATCCGGGAGAATCCCGCGATCCTGTCCGCGCTGCTGCTGCGGCTTCAGTACACGCCGCCGTTCGGAGCGGCAGCCGCGATGATTCACGCGGATCTGGCGGGCGCGCGCGGACTGGGGATCACCGCGGCGTGGATCCTGGGACTGGGGGCGCTTCTGGTGTGGCTGGAAAAGCGCCCGCCGCAACGCCAGACGACGGAATCCGTCAAGATCGAGTGGGACAGCCCGTTCGACCGCGTGGGGGCTCTCTTCGGGCCGCAGATGGGCCCGCTGGTGGGCCACTGGCTGCGCTTTTACGGGCGCAACAACCGGACCAGAATGCTGTACCTGCTCGCGCTTCCGCTACTGACCTTCGTTACATTTCAGATGAGCGAGCGCCTGGGACCGTACCGCTACTTCATCATCGCCCTGGGCACGATTCCGATGGCGACGTTCCTGGGGACCTCGCGCATCTCCGTCAACCAGTTCGGCTATGTCGGAGGCGCGTTCCGCCGCTACTTCCTGCTGCCTATCGACCCGGCAGCCACGCTACGCGCGGCGAGCTACGCAGCCGTCACCATCGGCGCTTCGGTGCTGCCGATTGCCCTGTTGGCCTTTGCGATTCTGGTACCGTACGGCGGGGATGCCCGCATCCTGCTCATGCTGCTGTGCTCGGGAGTTACGGGGCTGTTCGTGCTGAATGGGCTGGGCGTCTGGGTGACGCTGTTTAATCCGCGGAAGGGCAACTACAACAGCAATTTCGGCAACGACCTTTCGTTGGGCGGCAATATCCTGCTGATTGGCGGCATGATGCTGGCGATGTTCCTGCCGCGCCTGTTACACAAGTTCCAGCCGGCGCTGGTATCGCCGGAATCCTGGTGGATATGGCTGCCGCTGCCGCTGCTGGCGGTGGTGTTCTACCGGGCAACTTTGAAATCCGCAGGACCCATTTTTGTGACTCGCCGCGAGAAGCTGCTGGCCATTGTGGAAGGAAGAGACTGACCGATGGACGCCATACGGATTACCAATCTGGTGAAGAAGTACGGCCAAAAACTGGCTGTCGAGAACCTCTCGCTCTCCGTGCGCGCCGGCACCATGTTCGGCTTTCTCGGACCTAACGGTTCGGGCAAGAGCACAACGATCGGGTGCATGACCGGGCTGCTGGATGCCACCTCCGGCGCGATCGAACTACTGGGCCAGCGCTTCAACGCGGATAACGCGGCGATCAAGCGGCGGATTGGAGTGATGCCGGAAACGCTGGGCCTGTTCGAGCCGCTCTACGCGCACGAGTTTCTGGCCTTCGTGGCGCGCATGTTCGGTCTGGATGAAGCCACCACGCGGCTGCGGGTCACGGAACTGCTGGCGGCGCTGGAACTCACGGACACTTCGAAGACGCTCTCCGAGTACTCGACTGGGATGCGCAAGCGGGTGGCCTTCGCGGCAGCCGTAATTCACTCGCCGGAGGTGTTGTTTCTGGACGAGCCATTCGAGAGTATCGACCCGGCGGGCGTTTCCCTGATGAAGCAATGGCTGCGCCGGTTCACGGAGCAGGGGCGGACGGTGTTCATCACCAGCCACGTGCTGGAAACGGTGGAGCGGGTGTGCCAGGAAGTGGCGATTGTCACGGCGCCCGGCAAACTGGTGTGGCAGGGCGACATCACGGCGCTGGCGAACGATGGCGCGGTGGTCCATAACGGCCAGGAATTCCGCGCGCTGGAGCCGCTCTTCCTGCACCTGACGGGGGAACGCTATACCGATCTGAAATGGCTGTAGGATCGGAACAGGGAAGGGGAGTCCGAGCTGCGCGCGGATGGACAAGCCGGAGGCTAATCCCACTGTAAGATTGAAGCATGACGCTCTATCTCAAACCCACTTGAACCACCTGCCGCAACGCGAAGAGTTCGCTTCGCGAAAAAGGCGTCCAGTTTGAGGAAATCGATCTCAACAAGGGACTGACGGTGGAGGAACTCGACCGGTTGATTGGAACGCGCGACTACCGCGAGTTTCTGAATTCCAGAAATGAGTTGTACCGCGAGCGCGGTATGAAAGAGGCGCCGCCCCCGCGCGGGGAGGCTTTGGAACTGATGTCGCAACATCCCAATTTGATCAAGCGCCCGATTCTGGTGGACGGTGGGCGCATCGTGCTGGGCAGCGACGTGGGACGGTGAGCGTGCAGATTTTCGGCTTGAAGAATTCGCAGGCGACACGCGCCGCCGAGCGCTTCTTCAAAGAGCGTGGGGTGGCGATCCACATGGTGGATCTGAAGCAGAAGCCGATGGCCGCGGGCGAGATCAGGCGATTCATCGAACGCTTCGGATTGGCCGGGTTGCTGGACAGCGAAGGCAAGGCATACATCGACGCCGGGCTGAAATACTATAAGCTGTCCGACGCGGAGGTGCTAGGACGGATCGAGCGCGACCCGAAGCTGCTCCGGCTGCCGTTGATTCGCGGCGGCAAGGTGCTGAGCATCGGTCACGATGAAGAGACGTGGAAGGCTATGCTGGCGTAATCTATTTTCAAGGTCCCGCGAAGCAGATACGTCCTTCGCCTCTATCGCCCTGATGGCCGCCTGCGGCGGTGGCGTGGGATGTTTTGCCGGCGAGTGGCTCGACCGCGCCCTGGAGCACCGGAATGTCTGACCTTCCGCTTCCGCTCCTTCGTGTATCTGGATGCCGCGTTCTGTGAGGCACTTCGACAACGTGAAGGTCAACGGCCTGATGCAGCCGCGCACCCGCTAGTGGTGGGGTGAGGTTGCTGGAAAGATCAGTGAAGCGCCGGCGCTCCGCGAAGACCCCGACGGCAAGTCCAAGATGGATACCGATTGGCTGCTGCGCGCGCGAGCGTAGCAGTTGCGAACAGTGGTTACTATGCCGTTTCAAAAGTTGGGTCAACGAATCGGGATTCCGCTCCGGTTTTCAGACAAGAAGGGCAAAATATCTGCCCTATTTTGGTTTGTTCTTTTCTCTCTACCGTTGTTTTGATCGAGTTAACGTCTGGCAAGAGAATTGCTATTGATTACCGAACGATCCAACAGGATCCGCATGTCCGATGCAGGCGCGGCCTGTTCCGGCAGACTTACCCGCCGTTGTGTGGGCCGAGGCAATGAAGGATTCTCTCATGATTCAAGAGGTGTCTCCAATGGCTCAGCCAATACTTGCCGCGAGCAATCGGCACGCGTCGAGGCTTGTCCTAGCGTGCCTGGTAACGGGTTTTGTTATTCCCATGCCCGGCTTTGCCGATATCCTGCCAACCGTCGATGGGTCTGTCAGGGACGGCCTGCATGCTGTTAAGGACGGTAATCCCGACGATGTGCTAGATCATTCGATTGTCCAAGTCTTGAATACGGCCCGTCCGACGCTGCCATTTGAAGATCGAGGAATTCTGGAATTCAACGTGTCATCGCTGTCTCAGGCGGCCCAAGTGTTGCTCACTCTGCATACCTTTGGTACAGTTGGGCCCTTCCCGTTTTCACTTGACATTTATGCCTATGCCGGAGATGGGGTACTTTCACTTTCCGACTTCAACGCAGGCAGTCTGTTCACATCGGTGGTATATACAGGACAACCACCAATTGCCATCGATGTGACCGCTGCGATCTCAACCTTGAATTTACCTTCCAGCGGATTCGCAGGCTTCAACATCCGAAAGCCACTCGCCGATAACATTGAGATGAATGGTCCCTTCGCCGCATTCGGTTCCAACGAATATCCGTTAGCGGCTACGCTGTCTGAGATCCCTGCACCGTCAACGGTCCCTGAACCTTCGAGCATCCTTCTGTTTGGCACAGCCGTTCTCGCCTTGCGGGGACGCAGTTGGGTACTTCGCGCCCATGGGCTCCTATCCGGAAAAATGCGGTAAGAAAGGCCCGACAGAGACCGGCCCTCACCTGCAAGCCGCGACCGCGAGGGGGGGGTTGAAATGCGAAACCGAATTCGAATTCGAAAAACAGAGTTCTCAGCCTGCGTTCTTCCGCATTTCGGCCGCCACGTAGTTCGTGCCGTAGGGGGCGCGTTGTTTGCGGGAGAGCATCTGGTTGGCTTCCTCGTTGTTGAGGAAGCGCTCCGACTGGGGATCCCACTTTAGGGGGCGGCCCAAACGCATGGCGGCGTGCGCGAGGAGGCAGGCAGTGCAGGAGCGGTGACCCACTTCGGCCGGGGCGGCGGGTTCCTGGCGGGTACGGATGCTGGTGAGCCAGTCCAGGTGGTGATCGTTTTGCGGACTGGCATGGAGGTGGATCTCGCCATCCTTGATGCCGGCGGCGAGGATTCTGCGATCGCTGGCGTCGAGCGCCTGGGGCCCGGGCAAAGTCCCCAAGGGCCGGCCGGGTCCGGCGCTGCCGCGCGTCACCCAGATCCAGCCATCATCGCCGATGAAGCGCAGTCCGGTGGGATACTTTTCGCTCATGTAGACTGTGGCGCCGTTGGCGTAGCCGGCGCGGACGTGATAAGGCCCGTGAACATCCCACAATCCCTGCCTGGGGAACTGGGCGGTGGCGGAGATGTCCAGCGGTCCTGAAAGCTCCGTGCCCATGGCCCAATGCGCAATGTCGATGTGGTGGGCGCCCCAGCCGGTGATCATGCCTGCGCCGAACTGCTCGCAGCGAAGCCAGCCGGGGCGCTCGTAGCGCTTGCGGATGTCGGGCGACTGGGGATGGGCGCGATTTTCGGTATAGTAGGCGAGCGGCGTGGAACCCAGCCAGGTATCGTAATTGAGATTGGCGGGCACGGGCATTTCCGGCTCGACGTTGCCGGACGGGTCTTCGGGCAGGCCGATGAAAACTTCCTTGATTTTTCCGATGCGCCCATTGCGAATCAATTCGCAGGCGAGGCGAAACTGGATGTCGGAGCGCTGCTGGCTGCCGAGTTGCAGGATTCTGCCGGTCCGCTTGACGACGTCGGCCATCTGGCGGCCTTCGGCGATGGTCAACGACGCCGGCTTCTGCAAGTAGATGTCCTTGCCGGCAAGCGCGGCTTCCATGGCAGGCTGGGCGTGCCAGTGGTCCGGCGTACTGATACAGACCGCGTCAATGCTCTTATCGGCGAGCAACTCGTGGTAATTGGCGTAGGTGGCGACCTTGTCGTATTTGCCGCTGCCCAAGGTTTTTTCGTAGTAAGTCTCGACCAGCGATTTCGCGTCGGCCAGGCGGATGGAATCGAGGTCGCAGACGGCCACGAAGCGGGCCAGCGCGTGGTGCTTCAGCAGGCCAGTGAATTCCGAGCCGCGGGCGATCCGGCCACAACCGATCTGCGCGAGCCGGATGATCTTGCTGGGGGCGTTCTGGCCAAACACGCGGGACGGGACGATGGCGGCCGAGGCTGCGGCGAGGAAGGTCCGTCTGGATGTCTTCATCAGGCGTTCCTAGCGTTTGTAGACTTCCGGCACGAAAGTCTGGTCCGTGATCGGCGGCCGGACGTAGGCGGTGGATGCATCCCGTTTGGGAAGCTTGATCGACTCGGGCGTCAAGTCCTTGTACGGGATCATGGAGAGCAGGTGGCGGATGGCGTTGAGGCGCGCGCAGTTCTTGTCGTCGGCGTTCACGACATACCAGGGGGCCTGTTTGATGTCGGTATAGGTGAACATCTCGTCCTTGGCCTTGGAGTAGTCCACCCACCGGCGGCGCGATTCCAGGTCCATCGGACTCAGCTTCCAGCGCTTGGTGGGGTCCCC